>JANOTM010000286.1:0-4121 GCA_031416355.1 Gammaproteobacteria bacterium | reverse complement strand
CCCCACGGCAAGGCGGTGCTCGCCAACGCCGCCAACAAGGCAGCATTCGAGACACGCCGCGCCGAGCTGGAAAAAACCCAGCAGGTGGCACTGAACAACGCTAAAGCGCGCGCCGCGAAACTCGATGGGCTGACGGTGCAGATTACCGGCAAAGTGGGAGAGGAGGGCAGACTGTTCGGCTCCGTCGGTACTGTGGACATCGCCGAGGCGGTGGTTAAACTCGGATTTGACATCGATCGTGCCGAAATCCACTTGCCCAATGGTCCACTGAAGATGGTGGGAGATTTCGAGATTCCGGTGTCGCTGCATGCAGAAGTGAACATCAAGATTATTGTTTCTGTCGTAGGCGAGGCGTGAAATCCAGACTAGTCGGATGCGTATACATCTTTAAACGGTGAGCACCATCCAGCTAGTAGCAGATGTAGGGTGGGCATCGCCCACCAGCATGCGCCGGCCGCAGCCATGTGTGGTGGGCGATTCACTGGAAACTGCTCCTGCGTTTCCAGTACTTCCGCCATCCATGGCGGTCGCCCACCCTACAAACCAGACGTTATATATGTCGCTATGTTTAACAATGAACACAGATGAATGCCATCCAACAGTGAGGGATATCACTGTAGTCATGGGGTAGTTGTGGTAGTAACATCGCCATAGGCAGTCCTGATGGACTGCTAATTATAAAGCTCACCCCTCAGGGTGGCTCACGTTAATTCACACTACCCAACGGAGGATCGATGGAGGACCGCGCCTATTCGATCGGAGTCTCCGATAATCCCACCGAACGTCTCAAGGTTCCGCCGCAATCGGTCGAGGCGGAACAGTCCGTTATCGGCGGTCTGATGCTGGACAACCAGCGTTGGGATCAGATCGCCGACAAGGTCACGCCGGACGATTTTTATCGCAAGGAGCATCGCCTTATTTTTCGCGCCATCGCTTCCCTGTGCGATGAAAATCAGCCCGCGGACGTGGTGACGGTTTCCGAATGGCTGGAAAAAAACGCCGAACTGGAAAACGCCGGCGGACTCGCCTATCTAGGCGCCCTGGCCAACAATACCCCGAGTGCCGCCAACGTGGTCGCCTATGCCGCCATCGTGCGCGAGCGCGCGCTCATGCGCAATCTGATCCGTGTCGCCAACAACGTCGCCAACAGCGCCTATAATCCCGAAGGCCGCAGCGCCGGAGAGCTGCTGGACACGGCGGAAAAAAACATCATGGACATCAGCGAGCAGGGCGCCGGACGGCGCGGCAGCTTCCAGCCCATCAAGACCCTCTTGACCGGCGCCGTCGATCGCATCGACAAACTCTTTCGTTCCGATAGCCCCATCACCGGCGTGTCATCCGGGTTCGCCGACCTGGACGCCATGACCTCCGGCCTGCAGCCGGGCGATCTGGTTATCGTCGCCGGTCGGCCGTCCATGTGCAAGACCTCGTTCGCCATGAATATCGCCGAAACCGCCGCCGTCAGCCAGAAACTGCCGGTGGCGATCTTCAGCATGGAAATGCCGGGCGAGCAGTTGGCCATGCGCATGATGTCGTCCCTGGGGCGCATTAATGCGCACAAGGTACGCACCGGCAAGCTCGAGGATGACGACTGGCCGCGCCTGACCCACGCCATCGGCCTGCTGGCGGACGCGCCCATGTTCATCGACGACACCCCGGCCATGACGCCGCTGGAGCTGCGCGCCCGCGCCCGGCGCCTCAAGCGCGAACACGGTCTTGGCATGATCGTGGTCGATTATCTCCAGCTCATGCAATCGCCCGAGGCGAACGAAAACCGGGCCACGGAAATCTCTAACATCACGCGCTCACTCAAGGGTCTGGCGAAGGAACTCAACGTCCCGGTGGTCGCCTTGTCGCAGCTTAACCGCAGCCTGGAACAACGCCCGAACAAACGCCCGGTAATGTCGGACCTGCGCGAGTCCGGCGCCATCGAACAGGACGCGGACGTGATCTTCTTTATTTATCGCGACGAGGTCTATAACGAAGACAGCCAGGACAAGGGCACGGCGGAAATCATCATCGGCAAGCAGCGTAACGGCCCCATCGGCAAGATCCGCTTGACCTTCCTCGGCGAGTACACGCGCTTCGAAAATTACGCCCACAGCGGCTACGACGAGGGCTATCAGTGACGCGACCGGCGCGCGCGTGGCTATCGGCGCCGGCACTACTGAATAATCTGCAACGGGTACGTCAGTACGCGCCGCAGGCCAAGGTCATGGCCATCATCAAAGCCAACGGCTATGGCCACGGCCTTGCTTGGGTGGCCAAGACCCTGCACAGCGCCGACGGGTTTGGGGTGGCGAGCGTGGAAGAGGGCGCGTCGCTGCGCGCACTGCACGTGCGCCAGCCCATTTGTCTACTGGAAGGATTTTTTCATGTGGACGAGCTACCCGCCCTGGCAAGCATGCGCCTGGAGCCCACCATCCATCATGTCGGCCAACTGAGCGATCTGGAACAAGCCGCTGGCATCGATCCCATGGATGTGTGGCTCAAGATCGACACCGGCATGCACCGTTTGGGTTTTGCGCCGGATGCGGTGGCGGACGCGCTGCAACGCCTGCAGGCATGTCCCAACGTGGGGACGATTAATCTCATGACCCACTTCGCCAATGCCGACAATAAATTCGATGCCACCACCCGGGTGCAGACCGAGCTGTTCCTGCAACTGACCCAAGGGGCATCGACCGCCCGTAGCCTGGCCAATTCCGCCGCCGTGGTGGCGTGGCCCACCAGTCACCTGGAGTGGGTGCGCCCGGGCATCATGCTCTACGGCGCCTCGCCCATGATAGGACAATCCGCCGAGGCCTTGGGCCTGCAGCCGGTGATGACCCTGCAGACCGAGATCATTGCCATCCATCAGCGCCGTAAGGGCGAGGTGGTGGGCTACGGCGGTGACTTTATGTGCCCTGTGGATATGCCTGTAGGCGTGGCTGCTATAGGCTATGGCGATGGCTATCCGCGTCACGCGCCCCCGGGCACGCCGGTGCTGGTGGGGGGTAAACGCCTTCCCTTGATCGGCCGAGTGTCCATGGACATGATTACCCTGGACCTGCGGCTGCGGCCACATACCCGTATTGGCGATCCAGTGGTACTCTGGGGTCGTGGCCTGCCGGCGGAGGAAATTGCCGAACGCACGGGTACTATCGCCTATGAGCTTTTCTGTTGTGTTACCCAGCGAGTACCCCGTGTTAGTCAGGATAACTAAGTTTTTCAATACTAATCAATAAGATATTAAATACTTATGAAGTTAATACTAGATCAAATTTTGCCTACCCATGCCGCGCCTTAAATCCCTCTATAGTTGCAGCGAGTGCGGCGCCCAGTCGCCCAAATGGGCGGGCCAATGCCCCGGCTGCGACTTATGGAACACCCTGGTGGAAACCGCCATGGCCCCCCGTCCCACGGAATCGGCGCGCGGCGCCCGTTTCAGCATGCTGGCGCAGGCCTCAGTGGTGCAATCACTCAATGCCATTTCCACCGAAATCGCCAGCCGCATCGGTAGCGGCCTGACGGAACTGGACCGGGTCCTGGGCGGTGACGGACTCGTGGTTGGCTCGGTGGTCCTCATAGGCGGCGACCCGGGCATAGGCAAATCCACGCTTCTCATCCAGGCCCTGGTAGCGATAAGCGCGCACGCACCGGTGCTGTACGTCACCGGCGAAGAATCGGCACAACAGATCGCCCTGCGCGCGCGCCGCCTCGGCCTCAACAGCGACCGCGTGCGGCTGCTGGCGGAAAACCGGGTAGAACAAATACTCGCCAGCGCCACCACCGAAAAACCCCTGGTCATGGTCATAGACTCCATACAAACGGTGTACACTGACACCCTGCAATCGGCGCCGGGCAGCGTCGCCCAGGTGCGCGAATCCGCGGCACAACTGGTGCGCTTCGCCAAACACACCGGAATTGCGCTGTTTCTGGTGGGGCACGTCACAAAAGAAGGTGCCCTGGCCGGCCCGCGCGTGCTAGAGCACATGGTGGATACGGTACTATACTTCGAAGGTGACACCGGCAATCCCTTCCGTGTCATCCGCGCTATTAAAAATCGTTTCGGCGCAGTGAATGAAATCGGCGTGTTCGCCATGCCCGAAACCGGATTGCGCGAGGTTAGCAATCCGTCG
>JANOTM010000285.1:0-2178 GCA_031416355.1 Gammaproteobacteria bacterium | reverse complement strand
AACCTCTTCCCATTCTTTTGCATCCGGTGGCGCCGGTTTCCTCTCTGTCAGAACCGGCCACTTTCGCGCCAGTTCCGCGTTCAATGCGGTAAACTTTTCCTGGTCGCCGGGTAAATCATCCTCGGCGAAAATGGCGTTGACCGGACATTCGGGCACGCACAAGGTGCAGTCGATACATTCGTCTGGATCGATCACCAGAAAATTCGGCCCTTCGTGGAAGCAATCCACCGGGCACACCTCGACACAGTCGGTGTATTTGCACTTTATACAGCTTTCAGTGACCACATAGGTCATTTTCTATCTCCAGGGTGGACATCGGGACCGCGGGCAATCATACACGCAGTGACCTGGGCAGGGAATCGGGCCAAGTGCAAGCTTTGGTTGACGCCCGCGTCGCGGCGAGGGAGTATACGCGTGTGTGGCAACCGTATATTGAGAGTGTGCGGAATAAATCGAACGCATGAACCCAGAAATGAGCAAGCTCGACCTTACCCTGCCTGACATGCAAACCTCCGCAGGCATGGCCACCGGCATAGTGGAGACTCGCCCGCGGGAAGCGCAACTCTGGATCGCGTCCCTGCCCCTGGCGGACAGCACCACGGCCTCGCAACAGCTTTACCAGAGTCTATTTGCGTTGAACCGCATGGCACTGGATGCAAAAACCCGGCTCGAACTCATGGAGCTTTATTGTCAGCCAGTGGCCGCCGTCACCCATTCTTTGCAAACCCATTTTAACCACATTTCCTTGCCGCTCACGCCAAAAAAACGCCGGCTGGCGGTTTTTTTACGTCAATTGCAAATGGAAATGGCGTACGGTTATAAATTCGTTGTGCGGGATATGCTGGACTCGCGTTCGCTTTGGAGTAAGAAGCCCCCCTTGACCCTGGCGATAGCACGCGCTATCCGCTATCTGGGCGAAGTCTTGCTGCGTTCTTATCATGTTTATATGCCCTATCCCCCGGGCGCTTGGCGTGAAATACATGCTTTATACAAGTATGCGGAAGACAATGGCTTCCACAATGAGCCGGTAGTGGGGTCGCGCGAGAATACGGAAGAGAAAGCCAGCATCAATCGAACCTACTTACAGGCGGTGCTCCTGGGTCTGTGCGGTCCGTATCAGCTACCGCCGGGTGAGTGCCTACAGGTCAACGAGTTTCTGGCAGCCTGGGCCGAGAAGGCCACCCTTAGCAATGACGTGGACATCGATAACGCCATGGGCCGTTTCCTGGTGGACCTTACTGCGGATTTGCCAGCCATGCTTTTTCCGCGCGATGTCAAACTCAAACCGCTGCCGTATCTGCGCGTCTTAAGTACCATAGAGCTGGCGCGCATCGTACACGAAGACATCAATCGCCTGCAGAAAGGATCCGCGCCACTCTCCTTAAGGATGGGAACGGAATGTATCGATTCGGTATGCCTGGATATGCTGCGGCGCATGATTCGATTCTGGGGCCTGGCCGCGCGCCGGCAGTTTTCGCGCCATACGAAACACACACGCTTCCTGTCAATCTGCGCCGGGGTGAATGCCCTGCACTTCTTCAGCGATGGCCAGCGACCGTTTTCGCCACCGGAAGAAAATCCACCGACTGCGCATGAAAATAAAGACGGCCGGTTTCCCATGAAGGCTGCCCTGTCCACGGCAAGCGCGTCCGCGGACGAAGAGATGATCGACCTCGATGCCCTCATCGCTGAACCGGAACCAACGTATCTAGCAGATATCTCCGCGACATCGACGCACGAAGTATTCCGCGTCAGCAAATGGAAAGTACGCGACGAAAGCGCCAGCGGCCTGTCTTTAGCAAGGGATGCAGAATCTCTCACCCATGTGCGGGTCGGCGATTTGCTCGGGATATTGAACGAGGAAACCAACCAATGGCGCGCGGGCGTGGCGCGCTGGTTAAAAAGCGAAGACTCTACCCATGTGGAGATGGGCGTAGAGATGCTGGCGCCTAGCGTAAAACCGGTGGCGATACGCACCATTTCCGAAGGCGCGGCTATACTCGATCGGTGCGTGCCGGCGCTGATACTGCCGGCGGTTCCGGCCCTGCATCAACCCGCGACCTTGCTGGTTGCCCCAAGCTTATGCCAGGCAGGCCGCGATATTTATCTCATCAATAGTGACGAAAAACCGCAGCGCGTGCGCGTCATGCGCGTACTTGAGCGTTCCGGCGCATTCGA
>JANOTM010000284.1:0-2392 GCA_031416355.1 Gammaproteobacteria bacterium | reverse complement strand
TTCCAGTTGCAGAAACAGCGGTCCGTCGTGGTCGCTGCGTATCCACAATCGCAGGGAACCAGTGGCGCTCGGCAGCGTCCGGCCCAGGGTGCGCATGCACCACATCCAGTCGCCGCGCCGGTACTGGAATTTCCACATCATGCTATCGCCGCCCGCGGGCGAACGTTCTCCGGAAAGCTGGCTGCTGCCGGAAGGCCCGCAGCGGAATAGATCATCGTTGCGCTCGAAGCCGACACGGGTCGCCGCGCGTGGCGCCGCCGGCCGGGACGTGGCGGGTGGCGCCGCCGGACGCAGTGCGGTGATCTTGCCCGTGGCGGGGGTGAGTGCGCGCCTCCACTCTTGCCACGCTGGTTTGGGCTGTAAGTCGCCATCCAGCAAACCTATGTTGCGCCACAGCAGGTTGACCTCGTTGCCCGAGCCCATGCGGTCATACAGCTTGTCGTAATCGATCGCGAGAAACCAGACCACGAACAAATAGTGGTCGCGCCGCGCGGTGTCGATTAATTCGCGCACATAGCGCGCCTGCATCGGCGCATCACCCTTGAGGTGGAGATCGAAGGAGCGCAGGCTCACGTCGCGCGTGGAGTAGCCGGTCTCGCATATCGCAATCGGTTTGTCGGTGTAGGTCCGCACCCAGGCATAGGGTTCGCGCCACGCCTCTTCACCGGAGCGTAGCGGTGGATCTCCGAATTTTTCACCGAAGGGCGACATATGCGGATAAAAGCTCAAACCGAGATAGTCGCTGGCCTCGACCAGGGCGCGTGCGCGCTGCGCTACCGCCGGTTTGCGCAGCGATTGTAAGCCGAAGGAAATGCCTATTTTAAGGTCGGGAAACTCGCGTCTGAGCGCGGACGCCACGTGGTTGAACAGCGCCTCGAACTGCGGCCACTGGTCCGGCTCGCGCGCCGCCAGTTCGCCCGCCTCTATCCCTAGGTTGATCCAGGTAGGCTTGAACTGCAGCACCGCGCGCCGCGCGTAGGTGAGATAGGCGCTCTTGACCTTGGCGTTGTCCAAGCGCACGCCGCGCAGGGCGCGCGGCATAGACACGCCGCCGCGGTTACCCTTGGCGGCCGCGAGATGCTTGCGATCCTTGGCCAGCGGCGCCAATCCCAAATAGACCGGCATGCCCGGCGGGATATGTTCGCGCCATGCGTCCCACTCCCCTTGTATCTTGGTGGGTAGCGGCCGGTCTTCCATCATTTCATCCCACGGTATGCCATCGTCTAAATGCAGAGCATAGAGCGTCGAGTTCTCGAGGACTATTGAATAAGTACGATCGACCGCCTCGGATGTCATATCGTACGGGAACGGCGTGAAGCCAAAGCGCGGTTCCGCCATCGCCACCGTGCACAGTAGGGCGGCTGCCACACCGAGCACGGATGTCTTAGGGGAACCTCTAAAAATTGCCATCCAGGCAATTTTTAGAGACGAAAAGCAAAAATGTGATTTTTGCTTTTCTCCATTTTTCAAACACTTGCGTGTTTGAAAAATGCGCGGCCGGTCCCTGGCCGCATGGGAACCTCTATTTTTAGAGGTTCCCTTAAGGCGGATCTTGCGGTCGAGTAGGTGTTTTTCCATTGCGAGTTAGTCTCAGCATTCCGTGGCGCCCAAGGTTGCCAAAACCCCCGCTTTTTTGCAAACTGTGAATGCGGTTGAGTGCCTCGGCCATCATTAGTTGACAGATAGCCGCGCTTGGGACGGGGCATGGCCACAAAATCATCCCCGGCGTGGCTGACAAATCCATTAATGAAAAAGACGCTGACCCAGCTTGCCCTAGTCGCAGTACCCAAAGTGTTGGGCGGCGCCTTCAGCGTCGCGGTCAGCGGCGTGTTGCTGCTCTATCTTGGACCGGCCGAGTTCGGCGTTTACGCCATAGCCTTGACCATCGTGGCGCTGACCGAGGGCGCGCTCGGGGCATCCATCGACATGGGAGTGGTCAAACGCGCATCCCTCGCCGGCGGTGTTTCAGCGACCGATGCGCGCCGCTTTGAACAATCGGGCGTCTTTTTTAAATTGGCCTTGGGTGCCATGGTGCTAGGGTTGCTCGCGCTTGCCGGCGAACCCTTGGCGCAACACTTGTTCGGCCATACACCAGAAACTGTTCCTGCGTTTGCCGCGGGAGGCCCTGCGTCCGTGCTTCCGCCATCCCTGGCGGCTGCCACGCTACCGCTATTATTGCTTACCGGTGGCGTGGCGACCGGCGTGTTATTGTTGCGATCTCTGCTGTTGCACCTGCAACTGGCACAGCGTTTCGGCGCCTATTGCGTGCTGGAGTCGTGGGTCCAGTTGTTGCGCGTGGCCGCGGCCGTCATAGCAATTACCGTGCTTACACCCTCGGCCTTCACGCTCCTGGGCATGATGTTGTTCGGTACGCTCGCGGCGCTGGCACTGG
>JANOTM010000283.1:0-3482 GCA_031416355.1 Gammaproteobacteria bacterium | reverse complement strand
TGGCGTTACGAGTAGCGGAGCCCCGGTGGGGCGAGGAGCACAGGGGACTGGGCGTGGTGTTCGCCCGGCGAGCGATGGGGTGCCCTTCTCTTTGGTTACTTTCTCTTGGGCAAACAAGAGAAAGTAACCCAGGGTGCAGGGGCGGAGCGCCCGCTGTAGCTTTTAAAGCCGCGCGTTAGCGCGCTCGATCAGGCAAAAACGCCCTCACCCCACCTATTCTCGCCGGGGCGCAGAAAAACATCTGCGCCCGTTCGGCGGGGAAAAGGTCCACTGGACCTTTTCCTGTTTCCGCCTCGCCTCTCAGAGGGAGAGGGAATTCCATAAATTATGCATGGCTGCCCAGAATACAAAGCGGCCGGTACTTCACTAAATTCACGCCGGCACCGTCAACCGCCGCAACGCTTCCTGATATTTTTCCGCAGTACGTTGCACCACCTCATCCGGCAACTTGGGGCCCGGCGCCTGCTTGTTCCAGTTGAGGGTCTCTAAATAATCACGCACATATTGCTTGTCGAAACTCGGCGGGTTGGCGCCCGGGGTATAGCTGTGCGCCGGCCAGAAGCGTGACGAATCTGGCGTCAGCACTTCGTCAATCAAGGTCAACGTACCGTGTTCATCCAGACCGAACTCGAACTTAGTATCGGCGATGATAATGCCGCGCGTCAGGGCATAGGCGGCGGCCTCCTGATAAATGGCGAGACTGGCGCTGCGCACCTGTTGCGCCAGGTCCGGACCTAGGAGTTGCTGGGCTTGTTCAAAACTGATGTTCTCGTCATGCGCGCCCATAGGCGCCTTGGTAGACGGCGTGAACAAGGGCTCGGGCAAGCGCTCGGCTTCACGCAGACCGGCGGGCAGGGGAATGCCGCACACGCTGCCGGATTTTTTGTATTCCTTCCAGCCGGAACCGACGATGTAACCACGCACAATGGCTTCTACTGGCAAGGCCTTGAGCTTGCGCACAACGACGGCCCGGCCCTCGATCTGCTGGCGCTCGCGCGCATCCGTTACCACCTGCTCCAACGGCATGCCGGTGAGCTGGTTAGGAATAAGGTGGCGCGTGCGCTCAAACCAGAAGTTCGATAACGCCGTCAGCAACGCCCCCTTGCCGGGTATGGGCGTGGGCAAGACCACATCGAAGGCGGACAGGCGATCGGTGGTGACGATGAGCATGTGCTTGGCGTCCATATCGTAGATATCGCGCACCTTACCGCGATGCAGCAGGGCCAGGCTCCTGAGGTTGGAGTTAAATAAGGCTTCGGTCATGAACGGGTTCCGCGAGTTTAATGTTGATAATGTAGGTCGTGCTGTTACGGCATACTGGCCGGGTCGCTAATGTAGTACGCCATTCTGTCTGGAACTTATGCTTGCCATCAGCGCTCCCTGCGCTCAAAACCCAGAGTCCCTTATCCCGAACGGGTGAAGGACACCACGGCATGGATGCCGGAGGTAGAGCAATGCAGGAGCAATTGCCGAGGATGAGGGGCAAAGATCGAAGATTCCCCCTCACCCTAACCCTCTCCCCCGTTGGGGGAGAGGGAATAGTGGGGTACGGGCGCAAATCATTAGGTTCCATTAATTGTGACGCACTATCATTAAGGTATTATAAATCAGCTAACCTGTTTACGCTCTCGCCGCTGAGGAAAAAATCACCACTTCACCACCTGTACGTTTTCCAGCGGCCGTCCGAGAAAGCGTCCTCCCACCTGCTGGAAGCGCTGCGGCACATCGGTAACGTAACACTGGAGGGTGGGCGCAGCGCTGCCGGTATTGCCCAAGGACATCTGCTCCAGTAAGCCGGCCGCCGCCAGCGCCATATTGTCCGCGGAATCCACCAGGGTCACGTGGCGGCCCACCACCTCCTGCAACAGCGGCCGCAATAGCGGGTAATGGGTGCAGCCCAACACCAGGGTATCGATGCCTTCGGCCAACAGCGGCATGAGGTATTCCACCGCGGTCATGCGTGTGACCGCATGATCCAGCCAGCCCTCCTCCACCAAGGGCACGAACAACGGGCACGCCTGGGAACGGATAATGATATCCGCATCGAGCTGGTGTATGGCGCGGTCATAGGCGCCGCTGTTAATGGTGGTTAGGGTGCCGATCACACCCACGCGCCGGTTGCGGGTCTGGGCCACGGCATTGCGCGCGCCCGCCTCGATCACGTCCAGCACCGGCACCGGCGACAGATCGGTGATGGTCTGGGACGCCACCGCTGCCATGGTGTTACACGCCACGATCAATAGCTTCACCCGTTTTTCCAGCAGGAATTGAGTGATCTGGGTGGAAAAATGGGCGATGGTCTCCACCGACTTGATACCATAGGGCACGCGCGCGGTGTCACCGAAATAGATAATGCTCTCGCGCGGCAGGCGCGCCATGAGGGCACGCACCACGGTCAAGCCTCCGACACCGGAGTCGAACACCCCTATGGGAAAATCCGCGCGCTGAGACATACAGGGAGCTTAACAGAAAGGACGGGGAAATATCCTGGGCGCATCGCTGGGGTGTCAAGGATAATGCGGTAGGTAAAACACGGTCCCAACCTCCGGCATCAAAAACTCCCGCGGCCTGATACAATAACCCGTCCCGTCTTTAATCATAGTGATGCCGGCCGCCCCACTCCCATGACTCCTAAACCCGCTGCCCGCATACGCGAGATTCCTTATAACTACACGTCGTTTTCCGACCGCGAAATCGTCATACGTTTCCTGGGCGCGGAAATGTGGCAGGTGTTGGATACCCTGCGCGGCGAGCGCGTCACCGGGCGTTCGGCGCGCATGCTGTTCGAGGTGCTGGGGGATATTTGGGTGGTCACGCGTAACCCCTATATCCAGGATGACCTGCTGGCCAACCGCAAGCGCCGCGCCCTGCTGATTCAGGCGCTGCATCACCGCCTCGACCAGATCGAGAAACGCGCCAACGCCAACCCCCTGGCGCTGAAGCTGACCCAGGGCACGCGCGCGGCGGTGGCCGAGTTTGCCGCTTGGTTTCCGCACCAACTGGCCCTGCGCCGGCGCGTGCTGCGGCGCCTGGCCCGGGTTACGCGCCGCGACAACATCGACTTCGGCGGGCTGGCACGGGTCTCGCACGTCACCGATGCGTCCGACTGGCGCGTGGAATATCCCCTGGTGGTGGTGAGCCCGGACTCCGAGGCCGAGATGGCGCTCGTAGTCGGCGCCTGCCGCGAGCTGGGTCTGGCCATTATCCCGCGCGGTGGTGGTACCGGCTATACCGGTGGCGCGGTGCCCCTTACCGCCGACAGCGTCATCATCAATACCGAAAAACTCGATGCGCTAGGGGCGATAGAAATGCGGCGCCTGCCGGGGATGGATCGCGACGTAGCCACGATACGCGCCGAGGCCGGCGTGGTGACCCACAGTGTGTCGCAGCGCGCCGAGGCCGGCGGCTACGTGTTTGCCGTGGACCCCACGTCCCAAGATGCCTCGTGCATAGGCGGCAACATCGCCATGAACGCCGGCGGC
>JANOTM010000282.1:0-6727 GCA_031416355.1 Gammaproteobacteria bacterium | reverse complement strand
TGGCGCGTTGGGCCTACGGTCGGGCGCTGGTCTTGGACAATACTTTCGTAACACACATGGCCGCGCTCTTGGCGGTGGAACTGGTGCAAGACGTGGCAGCCCTGGGACAAGACGCCCATGGCCAGTGGATAGAAAACGCCCAGTACCAGCGGCACACCGTTGCGCCGTCGCGGCGATTAGGATTTGTTTGGGATATTAAACCCAGCGGGCATAGCAACTCTTACAGTGCCCAGGCATGGCTGGCGGCGATGCAAACGGAATTGCCCGTGGCGACGCCCGCGGTGCACGCGACCTTGATCGAGTCACGTGCCGCCGCCTCTGCTACGACTACGGATTTACCGGAGCGTTTCGCCACGCCCCGCGCCCTCGCACAGTGGCTGCAGCAACGTTTTGGCGAAGGCGCTCGCTCGGAACCGATGGCGCGTTTGCAGACTATTGATGCGCCGCTTGCGAGTCGCAGCCTGTGGCTGGCCGCGCCCGAGTCCCTGGCCAGTGTGCGCGCCCAGCCCGCGCTCCGCTTAGTGCGCGACTTGGGTGTAGACATGGCGCTAGTGACCTGGCATCGCGCCGGCACGACCAGTCTGCCGATATCGGCCCTGGTTAATCAGGCGCGCATGAGTGGGGTATGGACGCTGCCGGTGACCGGCGCTATGGATCCCTTTACTCTGGCGCAGGCCCTCGCGCGCTTGATTACTTTGCCGCGGCGCATCGTCGTTGCGCCGTCCCAGCGCGACATAGGCGCGGCCTTGGCGGCCTATCTTCGCATTCCCTTATTCGACCGCGTGCTGGCGGTGGACCAGCGCACGCTGACCTGCGCGTATACCAGCTATGTGGCGGACCATGCACTACCGGCGTCGGCAGTGCTGGTGGCGGCGGACACGTATAAGGAATCCCTACTAGCCGAACCGCGCGCCATGGAACTCGCCGTCACGTCGTTGCCGCCGGTGCAACTCCCGGAAACCCTGGCATTTTGGCAGGCCCAGGCCGCACACAAGGACGGCTTGGCCACGGCATCTTTAGTGTTGGACATTGGCCTGGGTATAGGCGACGCGTCCCGTTACCAAAAACTGGTACCGCCCCTGCGCGACGCCCTCCAGACCTTGAGCGGTGGCATGGTTGCGCTAGGTGCCACACGCAAGATTACCCAGGAGCTCAAGTTATTGCCCGTGGACCAGCAAATTGGCCAGACCGGCATAGGCGTAGCGCCGGAACTGTTGTTCGCCCTAGGCTTATCCGGCGCGCCCCAACACATGAGTTGGATCGATCCCAAAACCATCGTCATCGCCATTAATCGCGACGCCTCCGCGCCTATTTTTACCTGGCATAAACTTAACCCAGGGCCGCGGGTGATCGCCTGCGTCGGCGACCTGGGCGTCTGGTTGCCGGAACTGACGCATTTACTGTCGGGGGGCGGGGGTGCACAATCGGGATAGGGCGGTAATGACACTTACTTACAGGGCACTACTCAATCAATTCACTACTGATGCCAAAAAAACCCAATATCCCGTCATTCCCGCGCAAGCGGGAATCCAGCGGTTTTTTGCAGGCCCCCTGGATTCCCGCTTGCGCGGGAATGACGAAAAATCCTGGCGATTGCCTTAAGTAAGTGCCATTCGGGTAGGACGGGAATGACGAAAAATTCTGATGATTGCCTTAAGTTAAGTGTTATTCGGGTAGGGTGCCCTATCCCGCGGTAAGCAAGCCAGGAGAAGTACATGACGGAAAAAAAGGTATATGTAGTCGACGGTGTACGCACACCCTTTCTCAAGGCGCGCGGCCAGCAGGGTCTATTCAGCGCCGCGGATCTCGCGGTGAGCGCTGGCCGGCCGTTGCTGGCGCGCATGCCGTTCCTGCCGGCGGAGATCAATGAAGTCATCGTCGGTTGTGTTATCGCCGCGCCGGACGAGGCCAATATCGCGCGCATCATCGCCCTGCGTCTGGGTTGCGGCAACGCGGTGCCGGCTTACACGGTACAGCGCAATTGCGCTTCCGGTCTGCAAGCCATATCCAATGGGCGCGAGCGCATTGCCCTGGGCCAGGCGGACCTGATACTGGTGGGTGGCACCGAGGCCATGAGCCGCTCCCCGATACAATGGAATGCGGCCATGGTGGCGTGGTTGTCCGGCATGATGCGCGCCAAGAGCGTAGGCGCGCGCCTCAAGGCCATCGCGGGTTTTCGCTTAGCGCAGTTGCAACCGGTGTACACTTTATTGTTGGGTCTCACCGATCCCATCGTCAAACTCAACATGGGCCAGACCGCGGAAATCGTAGCGCACCGTTTCGGTATTGCGCGCGAAGACCAGGACGCCTACGCGCTCCAGAGCCACGAGCGCCTGGCCGCCGCCTTCGACCAAGGTATTATGGAGGATGAAATCGAGCCCTTATACGACACCCGCGGCAAGGTCTATGCGCAGGACGACGGCCTGCGGCGCGACACCGACATGGAGCAACTGGCGCGCCTGCGCCCGGTATTCGACCGCAAATATGGATCCGTCACCTCCGGCAACAGCTCGCAGGTGACGGATGGCGCCGGCATGCTGATGCTGGCGAGTGAGGACGCGGTCAAGCGCCACAACCTGCCGGTACTGGGCGAACTACTGGGCGATGCCTGGGCCGGGGTCGATCCCAGCCAGATGGGTCTGGGCCCGGTGCATGCGGTGGCACGCCTCCTCACGCGTTTCAACTTAAAAATGGATGACCTGCAACAAATGGAACTCAACGAAGCCTTTGCCGCCCAGGTGCTCGCGTGTCAACGCGCCTGGGACAGTCCCGACTACGCGCGCACCGAACTCGGGCTGTCCGCGCCCCTGGGCCACATGGACCCGGCGCGCCTGAATGTGGAGGGCGGCGCCATCGCCATCGGCCATCCGGTGGGCGCAAGCGGCGCACGCGTGACGCTGCATTTGTTGAAATCCCTTAAGCGCCGCGGCGGTGGCCTAGGCGTTGCCACCTTATGTATCGGCGGTGGCCAGGGCGGGGCCATGTTGGTACGGGTAGCGGGAGGCGCGGCATGAGCGCCACCGGAAGATTCAATCACTGGCAGCTGGAAGAAGAACAGGGCAGCGCCATCCTGACCCTGGACGTGGCCGACCAGAAGGCGAATTCCTTGTCGGCGGCGGTGATCCAGGAATTCGATCAGGCGTTGGCGCAGATCGAGTCGCGTTCTTATCGCGGCCTCATTATCCGCTCGGCCAAGGCCAGCGGCTTTATCGTCGGTGCCGACGTTTATGAGTTTCAGAAAATTTCCGATTCGGTGCGTGCCGCCGAGTTGGCGCGCGGCGGACAGATGGTATTCAATCGCCTGGCGCAATTGCCGTTTCCAACGGTGGCGCTGATCCATGGCAACTGTCTCGGCGGCGGGCTGGAACTGGCGCTCGCCTGTACCTATCGCATTGCGCGCGAGGATGAAGGCACGCGTTTGGGGCTCGTGGAGGTACGCCTGGGGATACACCCCGGCTTCGCCGGTACCGAGCGTTTGCCGCGGCTCATCGGTCACTTACCGGCGTTGAATCTCATGCTCACCGGCCGCACCGTGAGTGCGCGCGAGGCCCGGCGTCTGGGGCTGGTGGATGAAACCGTACCGGAACGCCACCTCCTGCATGCCGCCCATGGTTTTATCGACAAGCCGCCGCGCAAACAGCGCCCCGCCTGGTGGCAACGCCTGCCGGGATGGCAGCCCTTGCGCAAGCCCGTGAGCCGGCTCGTGGCCAAGGAATTGCGTAAGGTCAACGCCGATCATTATCCCGCGCCCTACCGGATACTCGATCTATGGGTACGCGCTGCATCGCAAGAGGAAGAGGCGCTGTCCCTGGGCGAGTTGCTGGTCAGCCGCACCAGCCGCAATCTGGTGAATCTCTTTTTGCTGGGCGAGGACCTCAAGCGCGCCGGGCGTAAAACGCCGCATAATATCAGACACGTGCACGTGATAGGCGCCGGCGTTATGGGTGCGGATATCGCCTTATGGGCGGCGTTCAAGGGTTTTCGCGTGAGCCTGCAAGACCGGAATCCGGAGGCCTTGGGGCGCGCCGTGAAAAAGGCGCATGACTTCTATAAAAAGAAACTGAAAAAACCCAACCTTATCCAAGACGCCATGGATCGCTTCATGCCCGACCTCGCGGGCAACGGGCTCAAGTGCGCCGATTTGGTCATAGAGGCCATCGTCGAAAAGGTCGAGGCCAAGCGCGACTTATTCAGTCGTGTGGATGCGGTGGTGCGGCCGGATACGCTGCTCGCCACCAATACCTCGAGTATTCCCCTGGAACAGCTGGCCGGGTCGGTGCGCGACCCCGGGCGTCTTATCGGCCTGCACTTTTTTAATCCGGTACCGCAGATGCAGTTGGTGGAAATCGTGCGCGGCGTCAACAGCTCGGAAGCGGCGCTGGCGCGGGCGCGCAGTTTCAGCGTGGCCCTGGATCGTCTGCCGCTGGACGTGAAAAGCAGCCCCGGATTCCTGGTCAACCGCGTACTCATGCCCTACCTGATAGAAGCCATGATGCTGGCGCAAGAGGGCATACCCTATGCCGACATCGACGCCGCCGCGGTGCGTTTCGGCATGCCCATGGGGCCTATTCTGCTGGCGGATACCGTGGGTTTGGATATTTGTCTATCCGTGGCCGACATGCTATCGACATCCCTGGACATCGCTGTGCCCGAGGGCCTGCGTGCCATGGTGGCGCGCGGCGATCTGGGCAAGAAATCCGGGCGCGGATTCTATGTGTACGACAAAAAAGGCCGGCCGAAAAAAACCGCCCCCGGCAAGCATGTGTATTTGCCGATTACCGAACGCCTGGTCTTGCGCATGCTGGACGAGGCCGTGGCCTGTCTACGGGAAGGCGTGGTGGCGGACGCCGATGCAGTGGACGCTGGTATGGTGTATGGTACCGGTTTCGCCCCTTATCTCGGCGGCCCCATGCGTTACGCCGAGACCTTGGGTGAAACCGGTATCTGTAATACGCTCAAGCGCCTGGCCGGGGAATTCGGCGAGCGCTTCGAACCTGACCCGGGCTGGGGCAAGCCGGGATTGCTTGCACGCCGGTCCATTATGCGGAGTTAATATGCGCGTACCCATTACACCAGCTACCACGATCCCGCAACTGTTTATGGAGCGCGTGCGCAGCACACCGGACGCCCCAGCCTATCGCCAGTACCGCGACGGAGAATGGCACAGCCTAAGCTGGGGCGAGACCGCGCGCGAAGTGACGCGCTGGCAAGCGGCGCTGCGGCGCGAGAACTTGCCGCCCGGCGAGCGCGTGGCCATATGCATGCGTAACCGCATCGAGTGGGTGTTATTCGATCAGGCGGCTTTGGGGCTGGGGCTGGTGGTCGTGCCCTTGTTTTACAACGACCGGCCGGACAATATGGCGTGGTGCCTGACCGATGGCGGTGTGCGCCTGCTGTTGCTGGAAGACGGTGCGTTGTGGCCGCAGCTGCGCGCGCAGGTACCCACACTGCAGCGCATGGTCTATTTGAACCATACCGTGGACCCGGACGACAGGGTCATGGGCCTGGATAAATGGCTGCCGCACGACGGCGGCACGCTGGAGGCGGGACCGAGCCGCGCGCATGACATGGCGACCCTGGTCTACACGTCCGGCACCACCGGCCGCCCCAAAGGCGTGATGCTTAGCCATTGCAATATATTAAGCAACGCCGCCGCTGGCCTGGATTCGGCGCCGATAGTGAATGCGAGCGATCGTTTCCTTTCGTTCCTACCCTTGTCGCACATGTTCGAACGCACCGTGGGTTATTACCTGCCCATGATTATTGGCGCCCAGGTCGTCTACGCACGCGGCATCCTCGAACTCGCCGAAGATATGGTAAGCCAGCAACCTACATTGCTTATCTGCGTACCGCGCATCTTTGAGCGTATCTACGCCAAGGTTCAAGACGGTCTGCCCCAAGGTTCGCTCAAGCGCCGCTTATTCGAAAAGGCCGTGGATATCGGCTGGAAGCGATTCAACAAGCAGAGCAGTCCGTGGGAAGACTGGTTATGGCCGTTACTAGACCGGCTGGTGGCGCGCAAATTGCGCGCGCGTATGGGAGGCCAAATACGCCTCATTATCGTCGGCGCCGCGGCGTTGGCGCCACCGCTGTCACGTACCTTCATCGGCCTCGGCCTGCCCATACTCCAAGGCTATGGCCTCACGGAATTCTCGCCGGTGATCAGCGTTAACCGCCTGGGCGACAACGACCCTGTATCCGTAGGCCGGCCGCTAGCGGGGGTAGAAATTAAAACCTTGCCCGATGGCGAGCTAGTGGTGCGCGGACCGGAGATCATGTTGGGTTATTGGAACAACCCGGCGGCCACCGAGGCGACAATAGATAAGGAAGGCTGGCTGCACACTGGCGACGTGGTGCGCGTCAAAGACGGCCGAATTTATATCACCGGTCGCGCCAAGGATATTATTGTTCTCAACAATGGCGAGAAGGTGCCGCCGTCCGACGTGGAGCAGGCGATTCTCATGGACCCGGTGTTCGAACAGGTGCTGGTACTGGGCGAGGGCCGCAACCACCTGGGCCTGCTGGCGGTGAGCAAGGCGCAAGATAGAACCGAACTTTGCCGGCGCGCCAACGAACAGCTGCGTAATTTCCCCGGTTTCATCCGTATCCATCATCTCGCGCGCATCGCCGACCCGTGGACGGTGGAAAACGAACTCCTTACGCCCACCCTCAAGCCCAAACGTAAAAAGATCGAGGAGCGTTACGCCAAGGAAATCGAAGACATGTA
>JANOTM010000281.1:0-2641 GCA_031416355.1 Gammaproteobacteria bacterium | reverse complement strand
CTTAGAGCTCGCCGAGCACCGCAGCCCCACCGGGGGATGTGCGCGAGCACTGTCTGAGCATTGCCATCGACAGTGGCAATGCGAGTTGCGCAGCGCCCCGGTGGGGCGAGGAGCGCAGGGGACCGGGCGGTTTTTGCCCGGCGAGCGATAGGAAGCCCTTCTTTGGTGACTTTCTTGTGGCGACAAGAAAGTTACCCGCCGGCGGGGCGGGACCCGCAATTAGCTTTTAAGGCCTGCGCGCTAGCGCGCACAGCCAAGCACCAGCAAAAGCAAAAGCACCCTCACCCTAGCCCTCTCCCAGAGGGAGAGGGGATTCCTCATTAAGAATGGGTGCCAAGGATACGAGGCTGCCATAGCGCATCGCTCGCAATGCCGCCATTCAATCACCCGCCCACGTGTACAATACCGGCATGCGTATAGCAGCCATAGTGGAATACGACGGCTCGGCCTTTTGTGGCTGGCAGTGGCAAGACCATGCGCCGTCGGTGCAGGCGACAGTGGAGGCCGCGCTTTCTAAAGTTGCTAACGAACCGATACGCGTGATTACCGCTGGGCGTACCGATAGCGGTGTGCATGCCACCGGACAGGTCATACACTTCGATACCCAGGCGCCGCGCACGGCGTATGCCTGGGTGCGTGGCGCCAACAGCAATCTCCCGCCCCAGGTGGCGCTGCTGTGGGCGCGGGAGGTTGACGCGGAATTTCATGCGCGCTTTTCCGCCACCGGACGCGGCTATCGTTACGTCATACTCAACCGGACTGTGCGTCCCACCTTGCTCGCGCACCGCGTGACCCACGAATTCCGTCCACTCGACGCGGTGCGCATGCAGCAGGCCGCCGACCTCCTGGTCGGCACCCATGATTTCAGCTCCTTCCGCGCCATGCAGTGCCAGGCCAAGACCCCGGTGCGCGAACTGCGCCGGCTGGAGGTACAGCGCGCGGGTGAATTAGTGGTAATCACTGTCACCGCCAATGCGTTTCTGCACCACATGGTACGCAACCTCGCGGGGGTGCTCATGACCATAGGCGCCGGCGAACGTGAACCGGATTGGGCGCGCCAGGTGCTGGAGGCCCGTGACCGCACCTTGGGCGGGATTACCGCGGCGCCGGACGGCTTGTATCTCATGACGGTGCAGTACCCGGAACGCTTTGGCATCCCCCAGCTTTCGTCCGCTATCGGCCTCTGGTAAGCTTGCCCTACCCATGAACCGGACGTAGGCCACACGAACTCTCCTTCTCCCGCTGGCGGGAGAAGGTGGCCCGCAGGGCCGGATGAGGGAAGAGACCGCTCGGTCCAAGGATACAATTCGCGGCAGCGGTCAGCGGCCGTGCGGTCTCTCAATCAAGGTTGCGACATGCGCACGCGTGTAAAAATCTGCGGTATTACCCGGCCGGTGGATGCCCTGTCAGCGGCCGAGGCCGGCGCCGATGCGGTCGGGCTGGTGTTCGCCGAGAGCAGCCCGCGTTGCGTCAGCCTGGACCAGGCACGTGCCATCTGCGCCGCGCTGCCGCCGTTTGTGACAGTGGTGGGCCTGTTCGTGGATGCCCCCGCCGAGCGTATCCGCGCAGTACTCGGGCAGATACCCCTAGCTCTGTTACAATTTCACGGACGTGAGACCCCGGAACAGTGCCGGGTTTACGGGCGACCTTATATAAAGGCGATACATGTGCGTGCCACGGGGGATCCGGAGATACAGGCACAGGCCCAGGGATATAGCGATGCCGCGGGTTTTTTATTAGATACCTATAACCCCTTGGCGGCCGGTGGCACCGGTCAAGTGTTCGATTGGAGTCGAGTGCCCCGGGAGTTGGGCCGGCCGCTGATACTCGCCGGCGGGTTGACGCCGGAGAACGTGGCCGATGCGATTAAACAGGTGCGGCCGTATGCGGTGGACGTGAGCAGCGGTGTGGAACAAAGCAAAGGTATTAAAGATGCGGCGAAGATCGCCGCATTTCTGCGGAGTGTGTATCGATGACTTATGCCTTGCCCGATAAGCGCGGGCATTTCGGTCCCTACGGCGGCATGTTCGTGGCCGAGACCCTGATGCAGCCGTTGCTGGAATTACGCGCAGCCTACGAGCGCTATCGCGCGGATCGCGAGTTCCAGGAGGAGTTTGCCGAAGAGCTGCGCCTGTTCGTCGGCCGCCCCAGCCCCTTGTACCCGGCGCGGCGCCTGAGCGCGCTGTGCGACGGTGCCCGCATCTATCTCAAGCGCGAAGATCTCAACCATACCGGCGCGCACAAGATTAACAACACCGTGGGCCAGGCGATGCTGGCCAAGCGCATGGGCAAGACACGCATCATCGCCGAGACCGGCGCCGGCCAGCACGGTGTGGCGACCGCCACGGTGGCGGCGCGTCTCGGCATGGAGTGTGTGGTGTACATGGGCGCGGCCGTCATGCAGCGCCAGGCGATCAACGTCTATGGCATGAAGCTCCTGGGCGCCAAGGTCGTGCCCGTGACGTCCGGTTCCAAGACGCTGAAAGATGCGCTCAACGAAGCCATGCGTGACTGGGTTACCCACGTGGACAATACTTTTTATATTATCGGCAGCGTCGCCGGCCCGCATCCCTATCCCGCCATGGTGCGCGATTTCCAGGCGGTCATCGGCGCCGAGGTGCGTTATCAGATTATGGAGTTC
>JANOTM010000280.1:0-4296 GCA_031416355.1 Gammaproteobacteria bacterium | reverse complement strand
GCAGCAAAGTCCGGTCATTTTATTAGAGACTTTAAGTTAGGGCACGGGACATTAAATCATTACATGCGTGACCCCGGCATACATTGGCAAACCAAAACCATGGCGAGCACCCTGTTGCTGCCATTGAGTTGGCTTTATTGCCTACTTGTAGGTGCGCGCCGCCTGGCTTATCGCAGCGGCGTGCTGCGTACCCAGCGCCTGCCGGTGCCGGTGATCGTGGTGGGTAACCTCACCGTGGGCGGCACCGGCAAGACCCCACTGGTGATCTGGCTGGCGGACCTGATGCGCGCGCACGGCTGGCGTCCGGGCATAGTGACGCGCGGCTACGGTGGGCGCCAAACGCACTGGCCGGTGCCGGTGACGCCGGACTCCGATCCAGCGCTCGTGGGCGATGAGCCGGTATTGCTGGCGCGCCGCAGTGGATGTCCCGTGGCGGCCGGACCCGATCGCGCGGCCGACGCCCACATGCTATTGCGCGACCACGGCTGCGACCTCATCATCAGCGACGACGGGCTCCAGCACTATGCCCTGGAACGCGATATCGACATCGCCGTCGTCGATGGTGTGCGTCGTTACGGCAACCAACGCTGCCTGCCCGCAGGGCCCTTGCGCGAACCCCTGAGCGGCCTACACCGGGTGCACGCGCGCGTCACCAACGGCAATCCCTTAGAAGGGGAGATCGGTATGCAACTGGAAGCAGACGCGCTGCATAATCTGGGCACCGGGCAAACCTTGGCTGTCAGCGCCATAAGCACCCACGGCCCGGTGCACGCGGTCGCCGGCATCGGCCACCCGGCGCGATTTTTTCAGCAGCTGCGTCGCCTGGGTGTGGAGGTCATAGAGCATGCCTATGCCGATCACCACCCGTACGTGGCTGCGGATATCGCCTTTCCGGGTAATACTATGGTCATCATGACCGAGAAAGATGCGGTAAAATGCCGTGCCTATGCCCAGGCGCATCATTGGTATCTGGCCGTCAGCGCCAGACCCGAGCCGCGACTGGCATCCCTGATATTGAATCTCCTGGAGGAGAAGCGCCGTGGACAAAAAACTGCTTGATATTTTAGTGTGTCCTATATGCAAAGGTCCCTTGACCTATGCCAAGGCCAAGTCCGAACTCGTATGCAAGATCGACCGCCTGGCCTATCCGGTGCGCGATGATATTCCGGTAATGCTGGAAGACGAAGCGCGCAAGCTGCAAGAAGAAGAACTGGCGTGATGCCTTGGGCACTTTAGGCACGTCATGATCGTTATTATCCCGGCACGCCACGCGTCCACCCGGCTCCCGGGCAAACCACTATTGGACATCGCTGGCAAACCCATGATCCAACATGTGGTCGACTGTGCGCGTCGCAGCGGCGCGCAACGGGTGGTCGTGGCCACGGACGACGCGCGCATACGCACTGCGGTGGAGTCGTTCGGCGCCGAGGTCTGCATGACCGCCGCACACCACCCATCGGGCACCGACCGCATCGCCGAGGTCATACAGCACCTGGGATTGGCGCCGGACGAGATCGTCGTCAATCTCCAAGGCGACGAACCGCTCATGCCGCCGGCGCTGATCAAAGAAGTCGCCGCCGCGCTCGCGGCCCAGCCGAGCGCGGTCATGGCCAGTGCCTGCCACCCTATCGCCGATCGGCAAACCCTGGCCAATCCCAACGTGGTGAAAGTAGTCCTAGACGCGCACGGATACGCACTGTATTTCAGTCGCGCGCCCATTCCATGGCCACGCGATGCTATGACGCAAAGCGGGGATTTTGCGGTGCAGGCACAACATCATATCGGGCTGTATGCCTACCGCGCCGGCTTCGTCAGCCGTTATGCCGCATGGCCGCCTTGTCCCCTGGAACAGATCGAGGCCCTGGAGCAGTTGCGCGTGCTGTGGCATGGTGAAAAAATCATCATGTGCAAGACCGCCAGCGCGCCCGCCGCCGGTGTCGATACGCCGGAGGATCTTGCGCGGGTACGGCAGTTATTGTCGGATCAGGCTTAGGTTGCGCTATCGACGTTTAACAAAATCAAACCCGGAATGTACCATGGTCAAAGTTTTGTAGGGTGGGCATCGCCCACCATACGCGGCTACTACCGGCACACGCCGGTGGGCGATTCACTGGAAACTGCTCCTGCGTTTCCAGTACTTCCGCCATCCATGGCGGTCGCCCACCCTACATCTGCTTGATGGTCGCTGTGTTAATCAACCACGTGGAAGGAACAATGGTCAAAATATTATTCGTCTGTCTTGGAAACATCTGTCGCTCGCCTACCGCCGAGGGTGTATTCCGTCAAGTCGTGCAGCGCGCCGCGCTCACTGACGTTATCACTATCGATTCCGCCGGCACCCATGCCTATCACGTGGGTAATCCGCCCGACGCGCGCGCGCAAGCGGCCGCAGCCCGGCGCGGCATCGATTTGAGTGGCCTACGCGGCCGCCAGGCCATCGCCCGGGACATAAAGGAGTTCGACTACATCCTGGCCATGGACCGGGAGAATCTCAGCAACCTGCAAGCCATTTGCCCGCCGGGCCTGGAAAGCAAGTTACGCCTGTTTCTGGAATTCGCCGCGGCGCGCCCGGAAAAAGAAGTTCCCGATCCCTATTTCGGCGGCGAAAGCGGTTTCGACCGGGTACTCGATATGATCGAGGACGCCGCCGATGGATTGCTCGTCCATATCCGTACCCATCATTTAACGGTGCAGCGATAATCACTCGCTATAAACACCCTGCACTGGGTCCCGCACGTGCGCTTTGGCAATACGGCCGCTTGCCTTATTTAGACCCATGGGTGCATATGGGAACCTCTGAAAATTATTTGGCGGGTTTCGCTTCGCGAAGGGCAGGATGCCCGAGTGCCGCGAAGCGTAGGGATGCGCGAGAGCGGCCTCCACCCACCACATTTAACAAAAAAAATGGGGCGCATAGCGCCCCATTTTTTGTCACTGCCGATTACTTATTCAGAATTCCCATCATCGCGCGGGAAGCGTGGTTCCACTTTTGCGACAGCCGGCGTAGGCGCCAAGGTCGGCACGGGTGTAGGCATGGGAGTGTCATGCCGCACCGGTTCTGGCGCACGCTCGTGATGCACCGGCTCACGCTCATGCATATCATGCATCTCGTGTACCGGCTGCTCAGAATAGTGGGTAGGCGTCTCGTGCTGAGTGTGGGTAGACGCCCTATTAAAATTAAACCCTGCCTCATCCACAGCACTCTGGCCGGTGGCGGCCTCTGCCACTTGATTGTTGCCCTGACCCTGACCTTGACCCTGACCGCGGCCGCCGCGACGCCCACGACGCCCACGACGACCACGGGCGCTGCTATTGTCCTCGGTGGGGCGGTCCGGACGTTCGGGGCGGTCTTTAGCCGGAATGGATTGGGTATCGATAGCCGTTGCTACCGTCTTGATAGGGGCATCGCGCATCGCGGTATCTCGATGTGTGCTCCGGGGCTGCTCGCCGCGGAACTCCGCCTTAGATTCCCCTCGGGATTCATGCGGGCGCGGAGTGTGAACTGAAGGTTTCGGCCCACGGCCGTCGCGTTTGTCGTGGTTACGATGCGGCCCTGAATGGCGCTGGGGCTGCGGGCGGCCATGGCGTGGGTGGGTGGGTTTACCAGGGGTGCGGACCTCCGGTTTTTTTCCGGTGCCGGCCGGTCCAAACAGCCGCGTGAAGAAACGCTGCAACCAAGTTGGTGCGGGCGCCTTTGTTGCTGCTGGTGCGGCTATGGCATGGGTGAGGGGCCCTATCACGGGCTTCTCCGCCACCGGTGCTGGGGCAGCACGTGCCGCGGCGGCTTCTTCTTCGTCGTCTTCCACCAGATCGACTTCATAGCTGGGGGTATCTATCTCAGCATCGTACTCTTCGCTGCGTAAGCGCCGTACATGATAGTGCGGGGTCTCCATTTCCGAATCCGGGATAATCAGCAGCGGGGTGCCGAACCGGGTTTCGATGGCGCTGATTTCGTGGCGCTTCTCGTTCAACAGGAAAGTGGCAGTGGCCACTGGCAGATGTACATGCAGCGCCGCCGTGTTCTCCTTCATAGCCTCTTCCTGCACGTAGCGCAGTATATGCAAGGCCGAAGACTGGACGCCACGTATGCGGCCGGTGCCGACACAGCGCGGGCATACTAGGCCGCTGGATTCGCCCAGGGACGGGCGCAGGCGTTGGCGCGACATTTCGAGCAGGCCGAAACGCGAGATGCGTCCGACCTGGACGCGTGCCCGATCGGCCTTCAAGGCCTCGATCAGGCGATTCTCCACCGCACGCTGGTTGCGCGCCGGTGTCATGTCGATGAAATCGATGACG
>JANOTM010000279.1:0-6179 GCA_031416355.1 Gammaproteobacteria bacterium | reverse complement strand
GTTACCACATAATCCCGCCAACGATAAGGACTTCGTAAGCTGTCATCCACACCAAGGATTGCGCCAGGGGGATATGACCCGGAGATTCCTGCACACCACTCACGGTGTTGTAAGTCGCCCCAGAAATTAACGTCCTATCACCTCCCCAACGGGTCTTTCCACCATTGCCTGGAACATGCCTGGTCATTCATTGACAGTGCCCAGGGAATGGCCGATGCTTTCTAGGCGCGCGCCATATACCGGGCAGCAAGAATAGTTCTAAAACAATAATTAGTGAAATCGGGGGAGATTGCATGCAGCGGCCACAAACTTCGGGCTTTTTCGGACGCGTCAGCAATTTTGCTGCCACCCTCCGCGGTTTCATTATCAAAGTACTAGGCGATATTACCTGGAACCCGCCGTCGTGGTGGGCCGGATTTAATGGCCGTGCCCGGGCGTCTCAGTTTAGAACGCGCATGGCCGCACTGTCCGCCACCGCCGTGTCTTGGGTGCGCCGCCACCCGCGGCTTACACGTTTTGGCCTGCCGGGCGCGGTTGCGCTGATCCTGGTGGCGGGTGCCGGCTATGTGTGGTACGCGAACCTGCCCAAGCCGGTGGAATTCAGCGTTGAGGGTACAACCCCCGCAGCCACGCGCCTGGAAGACAATGCCACACCAGACGCACTCCATATCAATTTTGGCGGTTCCGCTGCGCGCCTCGACCAGGTGGGCAAGGTGGTGACCAGCGGCATCGAGATCACGCCCCCTATTGCTGGCGAATGGCGCTGGGAAAGCGACAGCCAGCTCCTCTTTACTCCAAAAGAAGATTGGGCAGTGGATCAGGACTACGTAGTGCGGCTGGACAAGTCGTTGGTGCCGGACCACGTGCGGTTGAGCCGTTACGAACATCGTTTTACCAGCGCCGCGTTCAGCGCATCCATCAACGCGCTGACGCTCTACCAGGACCCGAAGAACCCCAAGCTTAAGAAAGTAGTCGCCACGCTGCAATTCATTTATCCGGTAAATTCCACTGACTTGGAGAAGCGCGTTACGCTGCGCATGGCCGGGCAGAAGGGCGGTATCCTCGGCTTAGGCGCCAAAACTTACCCGTTTACCGTTTCCTATAACAAGTTCAAGGGCGAGGCCTATATCCACTCCGATCCGGTAAAGATTCCGGAGAAGGAGTCATCCATGACGCTTACCGTGGACAGCGGTGTACGGTCCGAGCGTGGCGGCAATTCCACCGGCGAGAAACTGCAACGCGACGTCACGATCCCAGGCATGTACACCTATTTCCGTGTGCAGTCGGCGGTGCTCGGCCTGGCGCGCAACGATCGCTACGAACCGGAACAGGTACTGGTACTGCAAGTCACCGACGGCGTGCTGGAGACTGAATTGCAGAAGGCGATCCAGGTGTATCAGTTGCCGATGGATCTACCGCCCCTGCAGAAGCAGCCGGGGCAAAAGGACTACGCCTGGTCGGAAGCGGATAAAATTGGCCCCGAGGTGCTGAAGCTGGCGGCGTCGGTGAAGCTCGAGCCCCTGCCCACGGACAGTGAGTTCGCCAGCATGCACAGCTTCAAGTACAAGAGCGCCCCCGGCCGTTACCTCTATATTAAAGTTAACAAAGGCATACACTCCGCCGGCGGCTACGTGTTGGCCAAGGATTTCGACGTGGTGCAGCACGTGGAGGAATTCCCCAAAGAGCTGAATATCATGTACGACGGCGCGCTGCTGAGCCTAAGCGGCGAAAAGAAAGTGACCGTGGTGGCGCGCGATGTCGAGGCGGTGCGCTTCGAAATCGGCCGGGTCCTGCCGAGTGAGATCAATCACCTGATTACCCAGACCAGCGGCGAGTTCCGCAATCCGAGTTTCGTCAACGACAATTTCAACGAGGAGAACATTACCGAACGCTTCTCCGAGGTGCGCGCACTCAAACGCCTAGAGGCCGGCAAGACCCAATACACCGCCTTCGATCTCAGCCCCTATCTTACCTCGGCGCCCAATGGCGGGGCGCACCGCGGCTTGTTTTTCTTCAAATCCGAAAGTTGGGATATCGAAAATAAAACCACCACCGGCATCAGCGATGGGCGTCTGATCCTGGTGACCGATTTGGGTCTATTGGTGAAGGACAATGCCGATGGCAGCCATGACGTGTTCGTCCAGTCCATAGGCAGCGGCCGGCCGGTGGCGGGCGCGCGCATCGAAGTCCTGGGCAAGAACGGCGTGGCGGTGGCGACCGATACCACCGACGCCAACGGCCATGCGGCCCTGCCCAAGTTGACCGACTTCAGCCACGAGAAGACCCCGGTGGTCTATGTGGCGCGGCGCGGCGACGACCTCGCGTTTCTACCCGTGGATCGCCAGGATAGACGGCTTAATCTATCGCGCTTCGAGACCGGCGGCGAAGTCACGGGCGAGCGCGGCGAGCACCTGAACGCCTATTTGTTTTCCGACCGCGGCGTCTATCGCCCCGGGGATGCGATCCACGTGGGTCTCATCGTCAAGGCACAGGATTGGCGCCAGAACCTGAGTGGTGTCCCCATAGAAACCGTGGTGACCGACGCGCGCGGCATCGAGGTGCAGCGCCGCAAACTCGGCCTGTCGGCCGCCAGCTTCGAGGAAATTAATTACAGTACTCAGGAGACCGCGCCTACCGGCAATTACCAGTTTGCCGCGTATATCGTAAAGGACGGCCACCGTGCCAGCCTGCTCGGCTCCACCACGGTACGGGTCGAGGAATTCCTGCCCGACCGTCTCAAGATTTCAACCCATTTCTCCAGCGAGCGCGTCGATGGTTGGGTAACACCCGATGCCCTTAAGGGTCTGGTTAATCTGCAAAACCTGTTCGGCACGCCGGCGGCCAACCGCCGCGTCACCGCCAGTATTTCTTTATCGCCGTCGTATCCGGCGTTTCGCGACTACAGCGACTATCATTTTTTCGATCCGTTGCACGCCAAGCATGGCTTTACCGAGAGCCTCCCCGACGCAAGCACCAGCGAACGCGGCGAGGCCGAGTTCGCCCTGGGGTTGGAGCGCTTCGACAAGGCCACCTACCGGCTACGCTTCACCGCCGAGGGCTTCGAGGCCGAGGGTGGGCGCGGTGTGGTGGCGGAAAGTTCGGTGCTGGTGTCGCCACTTACCCATTTGATCGGCTACAAGCCGGACGGTGAGTTGCGCTACATCACACGCGGTTCCGCGCGTAGCGTGGAACTGATCGCCATCGATCCGGCGCTGAAGAAAATCGCCTTGCCCGGCCTCAAACATCAGATCATCGAGCTGCGTTACGTGTCGGTGCTGACGCAACAGTCCAGCGGCACCTATAAATACCAATCGGTGCGCAAGGAGATTCCGGTATCGGCTAAGCCCCTGGCGATCCCGGCCCGGGGCCTGCAATATGCATTGCCCACGCAAAATCCCGGTGACTACGCATTGATCGTGCGCGGCCCCGACGACGTCGAACTCAGTCGCATCGAATTCAGCGTCGCCGGTCAGGCCAACCTCACCCGGTCCCTGGAGAAGAACGCCGAACTCCAGATCAAGCTCAGCAAGACCGATTATGCCCCGGGTGAAGAGATCGAGTTGCAGATCATTGCACCCTATGTCGGCGCCGGACTCATTACCATAGAACGCGACCGCGTCTATGCCCACCAGTGGTTCAAGACCACCGCCACCAGCTCGGTGCAGCGCATACGCGTGCCGACCAATCTCGAGGGCAACGGCTACGTCAACGTCACTTTCGTGCGCGCCATGGATGCGCCCGAGATCTTTATGAGCCCGCTGTCATACGGCGTGGTGCCGTTCTCAGTGAGCCGCGAGCAGCGCATGAACCCCATTACCCTGGAGCACTCGGCACTGGTGCGTCCGGGCGAGGCCTTGCGCATACGCTATAAGACCCAGCGTCCCGGCAAGATTGCGCTGTTCGCGGTGGATGAAGGCATCTTGCAGGTGGCGCACTACACGACGCCCGATCCGCTGGGGCATTTCTTCCGCAAGCGCGCCCTGGAGGTGCAGACGGCGCAGATATTGGATCTCATCCTGCCCGAGTTCAAACTGATCCAGGAGCTATCCGCCCCGGGCGGCGACGCCGAGGCCGCCGAGGCCTTGGGCAAGAACCTCAACCCGTTCAAGCGTCGGCGCGATAAACCCGTGGCCTATTGGTCCGGTATCGTCGATAGCGACAGTACCATGCGCGAGGTGGTGTACACGGTGCCGGATTACTTTAACGGCACGCTGCGCGTCATGGCGGTGGCGGTGGCCCAGGACACCATAGGCGTGGCGCAAAAGCAGGCGACCGTGCGCGGGCATTTTGTGCTGAGCCCCAATGTGCCCACCGTGGTGGCGCCGGGGGACGAGTTCGAAGTAAGCGTCGGCGTCGCCAACAATGTGGAGGGCTCGGGTCAGGCCCCGGCGCTGAAGCTGACGCTGGCGGTGTCCAAGCATTTAGAAGTCTTGGGCCCGGACACCCAGAGCCTGAAAATCGGCGAGGCGCGCGAGGATGTGGCGCGCTTCCGCGTGCGTGCTACGTCTTTGCTGGGTTCCGGCAATCTCACGTTCAGTGTGGAACTGGGTGAGAAAAAAACTCGCAACGCCGTGGACCTAAGCGTGCGCCCGCCGACGCCGTACCTGACCACCGTGGCCACCGGCCATTTCAAGTCTGGCAAGGTCGACGTGCCGGTGGCGCGCAAGATGTACGCACAATACCGCACCCTAGAGGCGTCGGCCTCGCCGCTGCCGCTTACCTTGGCACGCGGCCTGGTCGCTTACCTTAATAAATTCCCCTATGGTTGCACCGAACAGCTGGTGAGCCAGGCATTCCCGGCGATTGTGTTGCGCGCGCGCCCGGAATTCGGCTACGCGCCCGCCAAGGTCGAGGCGAATCTGGAGCAGGTGATTTCCATACTGCGCGCCCGCCAGAACGCCGAGGGCGCATTCGGCTTTTGGGCCGCTAACTCCCATGTCTCGGATTTCCAGACGATATACGTGCTGCATTTCCTCACCGAGGCCAAGGAGCGCGGTTACCCGGTGCCGCCGGATATGATGGAAAAGGGACTGGGCTATGTGCGCGGTCTGGCTCAGGGTGACGCGGACACGCTTTCTCAGGGACGCGTGCGCGCCTACGCCATCTATATCCTCACGCGTAACGGCGTGGTCACCACCAACGAACTGGTGCCTTTGCGCAAGCAGCTCGACGACAAACACGCCAAGACCTGGCACCAGGACCTGACCGCCGCCTATCTAGCCGCGAGCTACCAATTACTGAAACAGCAATCGGAAGCCGAGCGCCTCATATATGGCATGCAGTTCGGCGCCGCCCAGGTTCCGGACTACGCGTATTTCTATGATGGCCTGGTGCGCGACGCGCAGCTATTGTATCTGCTGGCACGCCACTTTCCGGAGCGCCTGCAGAAGGTGTCGGGCGACGACTTGCTGGCCATGGTCAAACCCATAGGCCAGGGAAATTACAATACCCTGTCGTCGTCCTATACCATTCTGGCCTTGGACGCCTACGCCGGCTCCGTGGCCACGAACGAGATCGCAACCTTAAGCATAAGCGAAATCGGCGCCGACAAGAAAGAGCGCGCGCTGGTCTTGCCCAAGGGCCTATTTCCGCAGGTGGGTTTTTCGCCCGAGGCGCAGACTGTACGTGTGGCGAGTCCCAGCGACTACCCCCTGTTTTACCAGGTAACCCAGGCGGGCTTCGACCTAGCACCCCCGGCCAAGGAGATCAAACACAAACTCGAGGTGCAGCGCGAATACCGCGACAGCAGCGGCAAGGTAGTGACCCAGACCACCCTGGGCGGCGAGATCAACGTGCATATCAAACTGCGCAGTGTAGATGGCGGTGATCTGCACCACGTGGCCATGGTCGATTTACTCCCCGGTGGGTTCGAGGTGGTCATGGACTCCCTGTCGCAGATGTCTCACAGCTGGCAGCCGGAGTACGTGGACGTGCGCGAGGATAGGGTGGTGGCATTCGGTACCGTGGGGGCATCGGTGCGGGAATATACTTATCGCATCAAGGCCACGAACAAAGGACGTTACACCTTACCGCCGGTTTTCGCCGAGTCCATGTATGACCGCAGCGTGCAGGCGCGCGGTGTGGGTGAACACATGACGGTGGAGGGCGATTGAGCAGGGCATGGGGCGTACCTACAGGCGGTTGATTGCAGTACTAGTAGTAGTGCTGGTGCCCATAGT
>JANOTM010000278.1:0-2779 GCA_031416355.1 Gammaproteobacteria bacterium | reverse complement strand
GCCATGAGCACCTCGATGAGCAGGGTGCGCCCTTCGCCATAACGTTTTTTTACCAGCCGGCTGGTGGCACGCGCCTTGTCCACGCTTTGCGCCGCGATGGCGTAACGCGCCAGGGCCTCGCGCAGATTGCTGTGGGCGCTGCGCACCTCGTTGCGTATGGTGCGCTCCTGGTTTTGTAATTGTAGCTCGGCGGCACGGGCCTGGTGGCGGGCGGCGGCCACGTCGTGGCGCGTCTGTCCGCCGCTGAATATATTCATGCTCACCACGCCCATGACGCTGGTGGATTTGTTGTCCAACAGCCCATGGTCGTCGTACCAGCTGTTGGCGGCGACCACGCTGATCTGGGGCCGGAACGCGGCGCGCGCTTCGTCTATGCCCGCGCGCCCGGCGTTGACTTGCCAGTGACCGGCCTGCAGATCTTTGCGCTGCGCCAAGGCGCGTTGTTCACTTTCCGCCAGATTGACCGCGATGGCGTCGATGGCGCCTTGCCAGGGTGTTAGTTCGAGGGGGGCATCCAGCGACATACCCATGACCAGCTTGAGTTCGTCGAGGGAACGGCGCTGGCGACTGAGCGCCTGTTCGCGCGCGCTTGCTATCGCCGCCAGATTGAGCTCGGCGGTCATTTTATCGGAAGTCACAATGCGGCCTTCGCGCACCAGGCGTGCCGAGGTCTGGGCGTGGTCGCGCGCCGCCTGCACCGCATCCTCGGTGATCGCTACGGCCTCGGCCGCGACCTGGGCCGCCAGATATGCCTGGCGCGCCTGAAAGGCAGTTTGTTGGCGCGTGCGCTCGGCGCGCAGGCGGGTCGCACGTTCGGTATGCTCGGCGCCACGTATGGCCGCCGTCACTCTGCCGCCGGTGTACAAGGGCAGGCGCAGGGCCAGTTCGGTGGCGCTGATATTGCTGGGATCGGGATAATTCAATGCGCCGCTGGTAAAGTCGATGGCGGGATTCACGCTACGGGTATTTAGTTTATCCGCGAATGCGTCCAAGGGGTTATCGCTGCGTCGCCGCATATAACGCACGTCCACCTGGGGCAGGCGCGCGCTTTGCGCGGCACCGCTACGTTCGGTGGCGGCACGCGCCTGCGCGTCGGTGGCCTGTAGGTCGAGGTTGTGTTCTAGGGCATAGGCAACGGCCTGCTCCAGGCTCAGGGATTCAGCCGCCGCGGGTACGGCGAGCAGTCCTAGGTCCAGCAGGCACAGCGACAAGACGAGGGTGGACTTCATTTCTTTCTCTCATATCTCAGTATGTTCTCCCGGTCCTGCCGTGTATTTTTTGCTCCGGTTTTTATATCGGCCGGATGCTTAAAGTGGCTATCGTACCAGAAGGTGTTGTTCACCAGCTAGACAGTCTTGGCTTGAACTCGACTGCGAGCCCTACCCAGGCTTAAACACGACCAGCACCACCACTGCAATTAATAACAGGACAGGGAATTCGTTCAGCCAGCGGTAGAAGACGTGGCCATGGCGATTACGGTCGTGCTTGAAGTCCGCGAGTAGCATGCCGCAATAGATATGGTAGACCACCAGTACCAATACCAGCCCCAGCTTGAGCACCAACCACAGCCCGGAAAAACTCTGGCTCAGCCACAGCCATAGGCCGAAAATCAGCGTGAGTACCGCGCCCGGTGTCATGATGCCATAGAAAAGTTTCCGCTCCATGACCTTAAAACGTTCGCGGCTGATGGTGTCGTCGCTCAGGGCGTGATAAACGAACAGGCGCGGCAAATAAAAAAGACCGGCGAACCACGTGACCATGAAAATGATGTGCAGGGATTTAAGCCACAGATAAAGCATCGCCCCTCCGTGTGAGGATGGTCCCGCGAGCTATGGGAATGGATAATTCCTGGGTGCTTGAGACGGCGCCCACCCGTCGCCATTGTAACCGCATTCTTTTGCTCGTCCAGCTGCTGGAATGGGCGCAAAAAACAAACCCGGCCAGGGGCCGGGTTTGGAGTTTATCTAGATAGCGGGGTTAGATCAGAAAATATAGCCCAGACTGAGCATGGTAACATCGCTGCCGAGCAGGGTGATTTCCGCTTCCATGGCGCCCTTGCTCAATTTCCAGCCGGCGCCAATTCCCACGCTTACGCCAGTGTCTGTGCCATTCCAACCCACGGCCCTATCGGTGTCCACGTCTTGCCACTGGGCCCCGGCCTTACCTTTGAGGTAAATGCTATTTTGCAAGGGGAAGCGGTAGGCGGCATAGCCGGCGAGGGTCATGATGTTCCAGTCACCGTAAGGTCCGGCATCGCCTTTAATGGCAGTGACGGTGAACTCGCCTTCCACCGATAGGGTACCCCCACCTAGATTTTTCGGGAAACGCGCCCGATCGCCCAGCAGATGGTATCCACCGTAGACGCCAACGTTGAAGGCGTTATCAGCGTCCGGTGCGTCATTGGAAATGATACCGCCTTTGGCTCCTAGGTAGATCAGATTACTCCCCGCAGCGTGGGTCACCGGTGGCGGCGCTGCATAAACCGAGGTACAGGCAAGCCCAAGCAACAACGCTGTACTGATCGATGCACGATGGATTTTCATGACTACTCCTCTTCTGTTGAAAAAATTTGCGTTAGTCGGGATAGGCGGTAATGTCCGGAATTCTTGGGACATCCTTATGAAATATCTTGTTTCATTTCGCGGCTGCAAATTCACTGCGCATGTGGCCATGCCATGAGCTCATGGTAACAGGAAGTATCCACCTGCACAAAGTACCCATTCCGTAATTCCACGCCATTTATCCCTGGGCTACTCCCGCCCATCAGGCGGAATTTATA
>JANOTM010000277.1:0-9741 GCA_031416355.1 Gammaproteobacteria bacterium | reverse complement strand
ATCCTATCCCAGCACCAAGGGTCTGGTGGAATTGCGCGTGGCCATCAGTGTATGGGCGACACAGCGCTATGGTCTAACTCGCATTAAGCTCGATCCGGAGCGCCATGTGTTGCCGGCCTGCGGCACGCGCGAGGCTTTATTTTCCATCGCCCAAACAGTAATCGACACGCAAAGCAAAAAGCTCCAGGGTAGGCGCCCGATAGTGATCATGCCCAACCCGTTTTACCAAATCTACGAAGGTGCGGCGCTGCTCGCCGGGGCCGAGCCGTATTTCCTTAATACAGTGGCCGAGCATCACTACCGCATGGATTTCGCCAGCGTGCCGCCAGAGATTTGGCAACGCACCCAGTTGGTGTACGTGTGCTCACCGGGCAACCCCACGGGCGCTATGACCTCGCATGCGGATTACGCCGAGCTCATAGGACTGGCGCAACGTTACGACTTCGTGATTGCTTCCGACGAATGTTATTCCGAGATCTATTTCGACGATGCGCACCCGCCCATAGGCCTATTACAGGTAGCCAACGATGTAGGGATAGAGGATTACCAGCGTTGCCTGGTGTTCCATAGTTTATCGAAACGCTCTAATCTGCCGGGCTTGCGCTCAGGCTTCATCGCCGGCGACGGGGCGCTCATGGGTCCGTATCTTCAGTATCGCACCTACCACGGCTGCACCGTTTCCTCTTTGGCACAGGCCGCCAGCATCCCGGCATGGAACGATGAAATCCATGTGCGCGAGAATCGGCGCATGTACCGCGCCAAGTTCGAGGCGGTGCTGGATATATTAGCGCCGGTATTGGACGTGCAGAAACCCGATGCCGGTTTTTACCTATGGCCGCGCACGCCTAAGGACGACGAAACTTTTACGCGCGAGCTTTTTGCCTGTGAGCACGTGCTGGTGTTGCCGGGGAGTTATTTATCGCGCGCAACCAGCGCCGGCAATCCCGGGGCGGGACGCGTGCGCATGGCCCTGGTGGCGCCGCTGGCGCAATGCGTGGATGCGGCCCAGCGCATACGACATTACGTAGAATCGCTGTAATACTTTATTCCAAAGGAAACCTAGCCATGAGCGATATTCAATCCATTATCACCGAGGCGTTCGAGCGCCGCGCCCAAATCACCCCGCGCAGCGTCGATACCCACGTCAAGGAAGCAGTGCACGAGGCCATCAACCTTCTGGACGCGGGCAAGGCGCGGGTGGCGGAAAAAAAGAACGGCCAATGGATAGTGCACGAATGGCTGAAGAAAGCGGTGCTGCTCTACTTTCGTATCGAGGACAATAGCTTTATTAAAGGCGGCTATACCAATTACTGGGACAAGGTACCGTCCAAGTTCGCCGACTACAACTCCAAGAACTTCCGCGACGGCGGTTTTCGCGTGGTGCCGCCGGCGGCGGTGCGCAAGGGTGCGTATATTGCGCCTAGCGTGGTGCTCATGCCAAGTTACATCAACATCGGCGGTTATGTGGATGAAGGCACCATGGTGGATACCTGGGCCACGGTGGGCTCGTGCGCGCAGATCGGCAAGAACGTGCATCTCTCGGGCGGTGTAGGCATAGGTGGGGTGCTGGAGCCGGTGCAGGCGGCGCCCACCATCATCGAAGACAATTGCTTCATCGGCGCGCGCTCCGAGGTGGTCGAGGGCGTGATCGTGGAAGAAGGTTCGGTGATTTCCATGGGCGTGTACCTAGGCCAGAGCACCAAGATATACAACCGTGAAACCGGCGAAGTGAGCTATGGCCGTATTCCCGCGGGTTCGGTGGTGGTGGCGGGTAACTTGCCGTCTAAAGACGGCAAGTATTCTTTATACTGTGCGGTGATCGTCAAACAGGTGGATGCCAAGACCCGCAGCAAGGTCGGCATCAATGAACTGTTGCGGGATATTTAAGTAATGGGAACCTCTATAAATTGTGATTCCGTCATTCCCGCGAAAGCGGGAATCCAGTATGTTCAATGTGTTATAGATTTCCGCTTTCGCGGGAATGACGATTTTTAGAGGCGCCCTAATGTTAAGTGTGGCTATGCAAGATAAAACTCTGGCCCTCGCCATGGATCTCATCGCGCGCCGGTCGCTGACGCCGCGCGACGAGAACTGCCAGGAGCTGATGATCGCGCGCCTGGAACGCCTGGGGTTTGTGATTCATCGCCTGCGCTTTGGCGACGTGGATAACTTCTGGGCACGGCGTGGCACGGCGACACCCCTGGTGGCCTTTGCCGGCCATACCGACGTGGTGCCCACCGGCCCTCTGGACCGGTGGCACAGCGACCCGTTTCAACCCGAGGTACGCGACGGTTTTCTGTATGGCCGCGGCGCCGCCGACATGAAAGGTTCGCTGGCGGCTTTTATTACCGGCATCGAAGACTTTCTGGAACAGCACCCAGACCACCGGGGTTCCATCGCCCTGCTCATTACCTCGGACGAGGAAGGCCCCTCGGTCAACGGCACCGTGAAAGTCATGGATTGGCTAGAGGCGCGGCACGAGAAAATCGATTATTGCCTCGTGGGCGAGCCGTCGTGCGTCAAGGAGCTGGGGGATACCATTAAAAACGGCCGGCGCGGTTCCCTCAATGGCCGCTTGGTGATACACGGGATGCAGGGGCATATCGCCTACCCCCATTTGGTGAGCAACCCCATCCACGGATTTGCCCCGGCCCTGGCGGAGTTGACCCGCATGGAATGGGATAGAGGTAACGAATATTTTCCACCCACTGGGTTTCAGATATCCAATATCCATGGCGGTACCGGGGCCGACAACGTCATTCCCGGGCACCTGGACGTGACGTTTAATTTCCGCTATTCCACCGCTGTGACCGACAGCGAGCTCAAACAGCGGGTGGAAGCGGTGCTCGTGGCGCATAAACTGAAGTACGACCTGAGCTGGGCCCTGTCCGGCCGGCCGTTTCTGACCCCCGCCGGCCAATTGGTAGACGCGGTGCGCCAGGCCATACGCGACGAACTCGGCCGTGAAACCACCCTGTCCACTACCGGTGGCACCTCCGATGGGCGCTTTATCGCACCTACCGGCGCCCAGGTGGTGGAACTGGGGCCGCTCAATGCCACCATTCACCAGCTGAACGAGTGTGTGGCCGTGGCCGACCTGGGGCGCCTGGCGCGGGTTTATAGCGTCACCCTCAAACATCTGCTCGCCTGACGCCGATCAGTATGTGCAATATATATTAATCACTTAGCGCGAATAGTCCTTGCGATTTGGAGCTTTGTGTAATATCTATAATAGGTATGGGGCGCATCAGACATAAGCAGGCAAGGGGATAATCCATGGCAAAAAAAGGGTTCTTGAAGAAGGACTCATTCGCCGCCTTGCTCATTACGCTGATTTTCACCCTCGCGATCATCTTCGATGCGCCGGTCCTGCGCAATCTGGAAAACGCGGCCTACGATGCCGGCGTGCGTATGACCAACCGGCATGTGGGGGCGGCGGAAGATATCGTCATCATCGCCATCGACGACGCGAGTATCAATCAGATCGGCCGCTGGCCGTGGTCGCGTCACCTGCTCGCGGACATGATCGCATCCCTGTCCCAGGCCCATGCCAAGGTCGTCAGCCTACAGATATTTTTAAGCGAGGCGCAATCGGACCCGGGGCTGGTCCATATTCGCAAGCTCCACGATTATGTGAATACCTCGCGTCTGCCCAAAGTGGCACCCAAGGAATCCCAGGAGATGTCCACGCTGCTGACGGAGGCAGAGCAAGACCTGGACGCGGACGTGCACCTGGCCCAGGTGTTGCCGCACGCCAAAAACACCCTCATGCCGATGTTTTTTCGCCGCGGCGTGCCCTTGGGCCGGCCGGATGCGGCGCTGCCGGAATTCGTGCAACGCAACCGCCTGTTGCAGGTGATAGTCCCGGCGCATAATTTGGGCATGCCGCCGTCGGCGTTAAGCGTTATCCATCCGCTGGAGGCCTTCGGCGTCTCCACCGCGGGTATCGGGCATCTCAATTTGATTCCCGATGAGGACGGCGCGATACGCGCCGACCCCTTGGTGTTCGAATATTATGGCGACTACTACCCGTCTTTGGCGTTGCTGGTAGCGGCCAAGAGTCTCAACCTGGACATGAAAGATATCTCCATCGTTCTGGGAGATAGTGTCCGCCTGGGCAAGCTGTCCATCAAGACCGATGAAAACATGCGCATGTATTCCGGTTTCTATCGCGACCCTGGCAAAGGTAATTTTTTTCCGACCTATGCATTTGCCGACGTGCGCTCCGGCAAGGTCCCGCTCCCAACTTTCAACAACAAGATCGTTCTCATAGGCGCCACGGCCTCGGGTATCGGCGATACCCAGGTAACGCCGGTGGCCAAGGATATGTCCGGACCGGAAGTCACGGCCAACATGGTCGCCAGCATACTCAACCAGGATTTTTACCATCGTCCGCAATGGGCCGTCTGGGCCGAGGTGGGGGTGTATGTAGCGGTACTGATCTATCTTATGTTCGCACTCACGGCCATGTCCGCGGGACCGGCGGCGTTCGTATCGTTTGCCTTTTTCCTGACCTTGCTGGGCGGCGGGCATTACCTGCTCGTCAGCAAACAGCTGTGGTTGCAGATGGTATCCCCGGCCCTACTCCTGCTTGTGGGCCACCTGCTGCTCACGACCAAACGTTTCTTCGTCACCGAGCATCAGAAGACGCGAGTGGAAACCGATTCCGCCCAGACCAATCGTTTACTGGGCCTGAGCTTTCAGGGGCAAGGGCAATTGGATATGGCGCTGGATAAATTCCGCTCGCTGCCGGTGGACGACTCGGTGCTGGACCTCATTTACAATCTGGCCATGGATTTCGAACGCAAGCGTCAGTTCAATAAGGCCGAGGCGGCCTATGACTACATCCGCCAGCACAACTCGAAATTCCGCGATGTCGCTAAACGCCGCAAGCGTGCGCAACAGGCCAATGACACCGTGATTATCGGTGGTGCGCATGCGAGCCCGGGTGGGACCCTGATCTTGAGTGGCAGCGATCAGAAACCGACCCTGGGGCGTTACGAGGTGGAAAAAGAACTGGGCAAAGGCGCCATGGGTGCGGTGTACCTGGGGCGCGATCCCAAAATCAACCGTGTGGTCGCCATCAAGACCATGGCATTGGCGCAGGAATTCGCCGACGACGAACTCAAAGACGTGAAGTCGCGTTTTTTCCGCGAAGCCGAAACCGCCGGGCGCCTGAATCATCCTAATATTGTTACTATTTACGATGCCGGTGAGGAACACGACCTGGCCTACATCGCCATGGAATATCTGCAAGGCAAGGACCTTTCCCTATATACTCGGCCGGCCAACTTGTTGCCAGTAGATCAGGTTACAGACATCGTCGGCAAGGTGGCCGATGCCCTCGCCTACGCCCACCGGCACGAGGTAGTGCACCGGGACATCAAGCCCGCTAACATTATGTATGATCCGGAAAAAGGAAATATCAAGGTGACGGATTTCGGCATTGCACGCATCACCGCCTCCAGCCGCACCAAGACCGGTCTGATACTAGGAACCCCGTCGTATATGTCGCCGGAGCAGCTGGCCGGCAAGCACGTGGATGGCCGTTCGGATTTATTTTCACTCGGCGTCATGTTGTATGAATTGCTGACCGGACACCAGCCGTTCCTGGGCGATTCCATGACTACACTTATGTACCAGATCGCCAATGAACGGCATCAAGACATTACTATTTTGCGCCCCGACTTACCCGAGTGCATCAAAACCTTTATCGATAAGGCCTTGCATAAGAATCCGGACGAGCGCTTTCAGGCCGGCGACGAGTTCAGCCGGGCCGTGCATGGCTGTTTAGGCGGCGCCATGAAAATCGATGTGGGGGCCGCATGAATCAACTGGAAATGGCGGGCCACTCGGATCCCGGGATCGCACGCGACCGCAACGAGGATGCCTACCTGCTGGTGCCGTCCAATGGCATTGCCATACTGGCCGACGGCATGGGTGGACATCTGGCGGGTGAAGTCGCCAGCGCCATGGCGGTGGACATCATCGCGCGCCACCTTAATGCGGTATTACGCCAGCCACCCGCGTCCGCAGATGATGACCCGCATGAAGTCCTGGCCTTGCGCGCCGCCATACACGAGGCGAATCACGCGGTGTTCGAGGCGTCGCGCTCCAAACCCGAATACAACGGCATGGGAACCACCGTGGTGGTCGTGGTATTCCAGGCCAACAAGCTGTACGTGGCGCACGTCGGCGACTCCCGGCTCTACCGCTTCCGCCAGGGGCAACTCAAACAAATTACCGAAGATCATTCCATGGTGCAGGAGCTGCTCAATCGCGGCCTGATTAGCCTTGAAGAAGCCCGGACATCGGCGAACAAGAATCTAGTGACCCGCGCCCTGGGCGTGGATCCCAGTGTCAAAGCAGATATCAATAGTGACAACGTTATTAAAGACGACATTTATTTATTGTGTTCCGACGGACTGAGTGACGTACTCATGGATGCCGATATCGAACGGGTCATGCAGCAGTACAGCAAAGATCTGGAAGAGACAGCGCAGCTTATGATCAAGGAAGCCAATGCCCGCGGCGGACCCGACAATATTACCGTCGCCCTGGTGCGGGCCGGTAAGCGATTTGCACGGCAGAAAAAATAGCCCATGGACAGCTTACTGATGCAGGTTATATGGTAAATTTTATCCCTGGTGTTTGTAACACGCTAACGAGACTGGAACTATGCCAAAACTGGTGATTAAATTCGACAACGTGGTAATAGATCAACTCGTCATGAAGCAAGGCGACATGACCTTAGGCCGACGTCCCGGGAGCGACATCTTCCTGGATAATCTTGCCGTCAGCGGTAATCACGCCACCATCTTCACCGTCGGGAACGATTCGTTCATACAAGACTTGAGCAGCACCAACGGTACCTTGGTCAACAACAAACGCATCACCAAGCATCATCTGTCCAACGGCGACGAAATCGTTATCGGCAAACACAGCTTGACCTACGTCGATGAAAACGCCGCGCGTCCGCAGGACGACCTGGCCAAGACCATGATCATCACGCCGCAGAAGTTTGAAGAAATGACCGCGGCCGCCGCCGCGGTCGCGGGAAGCAACGCCGCTGTGCCTGAGAGGCCTCCCCAGGCCGCACCCGCTATGGCGTCTGCCGTCACCAACAATAACGCACGCTTTGGTTCCCTATTCGTGTTGAGCGGCGCCAACAGTGGCAAACGTATCGATCTGACCAAGTCCGTAACCAACCTGGGACGTGCCGGAAAAATGGCCGGCATCATCAACCGCAACACCGCCGGTACCTATTCCCTATTGCCGGGCGGCAGCGGTGAAACATTAAAACTCAATAGCAAACCGATCCCGGGCCGGGGCGAAGAACTGAAAAACGGCGACGTGATCGAGATTGCCGGGTCGCGTATGCAGTTTTATTTAAAATGAGGCAGAGAAAAGAGAAAAGCAGAGCAGAGCTAGGTTTGTAGGGTGGGCATCGCCCACCGCATACGGCTTCGGCTGGCACACGCCGGTGGGCGATGCCCACCCTACATCTACTAGGTTGGGGGGTGAGTGTAGTGTAGCGAAACCCAGCCTATATTTACTTTTCTCTTGTACCTTTTCTCTTTTCTCTGCCTCTAACCTATTCCTTAATGGCTTCAACTGGTATAACCAACGTCACCTCGTCGCCCACATTAGGGGCATATTTCCCTGCATTGAATTCAGAACGCTTGATCTTGGCAGTGGCATTGGCACCGCAGGCGTCCTTCTTGAGCATGGGATGGGGCATGCATAGGAAAGAGGTAACATTGAGCGTCACCGGCTTGGTGACGCCCTTGACCGTAAGTTTGCCCTCCACGGCTACCAGCTTGTCGCCGTCGAATTTCAGGCTATTGGACTTGAAGGTAATACTGGGGTATTTCGCCGTGTCGAAGAAATCTTCCCCCTGTATGTGCTCATTAAAGAGCGCCGAGCCGGTGTTCACGGATTTGGCGTCGATGACCACGTCCACTGAACCGGTCTTGGCGGCCCGGTCCAGGATGATCTTGCCGCTGGCGTTATCGAACCGGCTCAGTTGGGTGGAATAACCGAAATGGCTGTACTCGAAGCGTGGCAGGGTGTGCTTGCCGTCGATGACGTAGGTTTCCGGCGCGGCGAACGCGGTCGTAGACAGGGACATGGTAATGGCTAGGATGGAAAATTTTTTCATGCTGTTTCTCCTTGAAGATGTTTTGAAGAATAAATAAGGCTACAACTTACTTTTTGGCCGGTGCCGGACTGGCGACAATATGAAACCGGATTTGAATATCGTTGGCAACAGTGTCCAGATCCGCCCATGGGCCTACACCTATGGCATAGTCCAGGCGCTTGAGGGTGAACGCGCCATCGAACACGCCGGATGCGCCCTCGGGCTTAAAGGTAAATGGGGCCGATACATCCCGAGTTTGACCTTTGATAGTGAGTTTGCCATGGACTTCAAAGCGGTTAGCCTCTAGGGCCTGGACCTTAGTGGAAACAAACCGGGCAGTGGGAAAAGTCTTGGCGCTGAACCACTGTTTGCCCAAGACTTCCTCATCCGCCTCCCTAACACCCGTATCTATGCTGGCGAGATCAACCTCGAATTGCGCTTGCGCGGCCGGGAGTTTGGCCGGGTCGAATACGATGCGCGCTACAAACTTACGGAATCTGCCTTCCATAGGCACGCCCATTTGTTTGTAGCCGAAACTTAGTTCACTCTTGTCAGTCAGTACTTGGCTGAATTCAAGCGCATGCGCGCCGCCCGGCAGGGAGATGAGCAGCATCGCTATCAAGCACAATGAATAGCGGCGTATGGCACTCATGACCGATCTCCTCTTACAAAAGGCAGCATGCGGCGCAGGATAGCATCACGCTGTATGAAATGGTGTTTCATCGCCGCCACTACATGGGCGGCGACCAGGCCTAGCAAAGTGAAATTCAGGCTCTCATGCACAACGGTGAGTAATTCACCTAGCGCCTTATCTTTGCTTACTAAGTCGGGCAGCGGCAATATGCCGAACCAAACGGTCTGAAAACCCTTGGCGGAACTCATCAGCCAGCCGGACAGCGGTATGGCGAGAATTAGCGTGTACAGCAAAAAATGCACGCCCTGGCTGACGCGTCGTTGCCAGCGGGGCGTGGCATCCGGCAACAGCGGCGGCGGGTGGCGCGTCCGCCACAGCAGACGCAGTATGGCCAGGGTCAAGATGGTAATGCCTATCCACTTGTGCCAGCTATACAGCTGTAGCTTGTTAGGCGACAGCGGCAAGTCGTGCATGTAAACGCCCAAGGGAAAAGTAACAAAGATCAGCAGCGCCACCAACCAGTGCAGGGCGATGGCAGTGCGGGTATAGCCTTGAGAAGCCGGATTCACGACCGTTTTCCCGTCAACTTAAATGCGCTGCGCACATCCCGCAAAGCAGCCTCGATGCGGGCGTAGTCTTGTGCCTTAAAGTGCGCACAGGCCTTGCCCACATACGCCAGATGGGCCGGAAATACCTTGTCGAATAAAGCCGCGCCCTTCTTCGTCAACTGCACAATCTGGCTGCGGCCATCGTGCGCGCTGGCTATGCGCCTAACCAGTCCCTTGGTTGCTAAGCGATCCACCACACCGGTCAGGGTACCTTTGGTGATGAGGGTTTTTTCGCCTAACTCCGTGAACGTCATACCCGGTGTATTGCCCAGAGTAGCGATAATGTCGAATTGCGGCGGCGTGAGGCCAACCGAGCGTATGTGCACCGCCGAATACACTTCGAATGCCTGATAGCAACG
>JANOTM010000276.1:0-2672 GCA_031416355.1 Gammaproteobacteria bacterium | reverse complement strand
CTACACGACCGAGCGAACTATGGCGGCAGCGGCGGCGGTACATAAAGTCAAATCCAAGCTTGGCACCTTTATGTGGGAGGGCATGGATAAAAAAGGCAAGCGCATAAAAGGCGAAACCGAGGCCATCAGCGTCGCCTATGTCAACGCCACCTTACGGCGCCAGGGCATTAATCCCACCAAGGTGCGCAAGAAGACCAAATCGCTATTCACAAAAAAGCAAAAGATAACGCCTAAAGATGTCTCAGTGTTCACGCGCCAATTCGCCACCATGCTGCAGGCGGGCATACCCATCGTCCAGTCTTTCGATATCGTCGGTAAGGGCCACGATAATCCGAGCATGCAGGAACTGCTCATGGCGGTGAAACAGGATATCGAGTCCGGCACCAATCTGAGCACCGCCCTGGGCAAGCATCCCCTGTACTTCGACGCCTTGTATTGCAATCTGGTGGCGGCGGGCGAGTCGGCGGGCATCCTGGACGCCATCCTGGAGAAGGTCGCTACTTACAAGGAAAAAATCGAGGCCATCAAAGGCAAGATCAAAGCGGCCCTGTTTTACCCGACCGCTGTGATCATCGTGGCCTTTATCATTACCGCAATCTTGCTGATTTTCGTGATTCCCCAGTTTGAGTCGCTGTTCAAGGGATTCGGCGCCGATCTGCCCGCCATGACCCAGTTTGTGGTCAATTTATCCAAATTCTTTCAGGCTTGGTGGTGGGCGATTTTTGGCGTCCTGGGCGGCGGCGTATTCTTTATCGGATACAGCTACAAACGTTCGACAAAAATGCAACACACCATCGACCGGCTCATACTCAAGGCACCCATCATTGGCGACATTGTCAAAAAAGCCACCATCGCCCGTTATTGCCGTACCCTGGCTACTATGTTCGCGGCCGGCGTACCTCTGGTGGAAAGCTTGGACTCAGTCGCCGGCGCCTCGGGTAACCAGGTCTACTATGAAGGTGTCATGGCGATCAAAAACGACGTCAGCACCGGCATGCAGCTGCAGGCCTCCATGGAAGCCACCCATTTGTTTCCCAACATGGTGGTGCAAATGGTGGCCATAGGCGAGGAATCGGGTGAGCTCGACAAGATGCTGGGGAAAGTGGCGGATTTCTACGAGGAAGAAGTAGACAACGCGGTAGCGTCACTCAGCAGTTTGCTGGAACCTATTATCATGGCCTTCCTGGGTGTGGTGGTAGGCGGACTGGTGGTGGCCATGTACCTGCCGATCTTTAAAATGGCCTCGGTCATCTAGGCTTAAGATACGGCGACCGGTTAAGTCGACCTAAGCCTATGGCACTCAGCCTGTATCTAGAAACCCATCCGCTGGTTTTTATACTGCTATCCAGTCTCGTCGGGCTGACCGTGGGCAGTTTTCTCAATGTAGTTATACACCGCACACCCATCCTGTTGTTGCGCCAATGGCAACGCGAATGCCAGGAACCGGCAGAAACTCAAACCAAGACCGGCGAGACCTACAATCTGATCCTGCCCGGATCCCATTGCCCCCAGTGCGGACACGCCATCCGGGCGCGGGAAAATATCCCGGTGATCAGTTTTCTCTGGCTTAAGAGAAAATGCGCCAATTGCAGAGCGCCCATATCCTGGCGTTACCCCTTGGTGGAAATCCTGTCCGCCACGATATCGGGCGTAGTGGCTTGGCATTTTGGCTACACCTTCGCCACCGCGGCGGTGATAGTCCTATCCTGGGCGCTGATCGCGCTCACCTTTATCGACGTGGATCATCAGCTATTGCCGGATGTCATCACCCTGCCGTTTCTCTGGTTAGGGTTACTCCTGAATACCTTCGATCTGCTTCCTTATAAGGGGCTGGAGAGTGCAGTAGTGGGAGCGGTGGCGGGCTATCTGTCTCTATGGCTGGTATTTCATATTTTTAAACTCATTACCGGCAAAGAAGGCATGGGTTATGGAGATTTTAAATTGTTCGCCCTCTTTGGCGCATGGCTGGGCTGGCAAATGCTACCGGTAATTATTCTTTTGGCCTCCCTGGCGGGGGCGGTGGTAGGTATCACATTTATTCTATACGCTGGGCGCGACCGTCACCTGCCGATTCCCTTCGGCCCTTTTCTATGCGCCGCCGGCTGGGTCGCTGCATTATGGGGAAACGACATCACCTCCCTCTATTTGCAGTTTGCTAGACTCAGCGCCTGACCTGGCACCGGCCTACCCATGCTGCGCATAGGTTTGACCGGTGGCATAGGCAGCGGAAAAACCACTGTTGCCGAATTATTTGCGCGGCGCGCTATTCCCGTCATTGATGCCGATGCCGTCGCCCGTCGCTTGGCGGCTCGCGGTCAACCGGCGTTTCACCACATTATTGAGCGCTTCGGCAAGGAGATCCTCGGCGCCGACCAGGAGATCGATCGCCAGCGCTTGCGTGTACGCGTTTTCAACAACCCTCAAGAACGCAGACAACTGGAGGCGATACTGCACCCGCGCGTGCGCGCCGCCATGCACCAGGAAACAGAGGAGCTGCGCGCACCTTACTGCATACTCGCCATCCCTCTATTGATCGAGGCCGGTTTCTTAGACTTGGTCGACCGCGTATTAGTGGTGGACGCGGACGAGCAATTGCAAATCCAGCGAGTGATGGCGCGTAACAACATGGATGCCGAGGCGGTAAAGAAAATCTTGGCCAGCCAGATCAGTCG
>JANOTM010000275.1:0-2879 GCA_031416355.1 Gammaproteobacteria bacterium | reverse complement strand
GCCGAACTGCACCTGCAGTTAGGCGCGCCGATGGAAGCCCGGCGCTTGCTGGAACAAGGTCTGGTCCAGTTTCCGCAGGAGCCAGGGTTGCGGTTTCGCCTGGCCACGGTCGGGTTGGCGACGGGTACCTTGGAGGAGTCCATTGCCCTGCTAACGGGCTTGCTGGCGGAAACCCCCAGTAACAACGTGATCGGTTACAACCTGGGCTATGCCTATATGCTCGCGCGCCGGTTTACCGAGGCCAAGGAGGTTTTGTGCTGTATCCCTGAGAAATCCACCGATGCCCCCAGCGCGCCGATATTGCTGGCGCGGACCTTACATCATTTGGGTGAGCTCGATACCGCAACCGCGGTTATGCAGCGTTACTTGGCGGCTTATCCGCAGCATGCGGAGGCGGCAGGCGTGCTGGCCTTGCTGAATCTGGACAGCGAGAACACAGAGGAGGCAAAGAAATGGGCAGCGATCACCCTCGCCGCCGATCCGGACAATCTCGATGGGCTCCTGACCGACGGAGCACTGGCCCTGGCCGTGCAAGATGAACAGCGAGCCATGACTACACATCAGCATGCCGTCGCCCGGCACCCGCGCAGCGGCCGTGCTTGGAGCGGTCTAGGCTTTACACAGATGTTGGCACTCAATCTGGAAGCGGCGGTACAAGACCTGGAGCGCGCGGTGCAATATATGCCCAACCATATTGGTACCTGGCATGCACTCGCCTGGTGCCAGCTCATGCGCCACGATCTGGCGGCGGCTGAGCGCAGTTTTGAAGAATCCCTTAAGATCGATCGCAGCTTTGCCGAAACCCATGGTGGACTTGCGGTCATCGCCCTCCAGCGCGGTGACCGTTCGTCAGCCGAAATGTCAGTTCGTCGTGCCTTGAAGCTCGACCCGCAGTCATTCGCCGGCCGGTTCGCCGAGTCCTTGTTGCAGGCGCAGGCCGGTAATAACGAAATTGCCAAGCACCAGTTTCAAAAAATCTTAAACACAGCCATAGGCAGTGATGGAAAGAGCTTACAAAACATCCTAATAGAAGCACTTCAAAAGAAACAATCGAAGAAACCTGAGCAATCCACTCAGCGGAAGTCATAGGGATTTCAGTCGCGTTTCATAAGCAACATAGATGTTTTGCGCGCTGCCGGTGTTTATCTCGAACTTAAAAATCAATACGGGGCATTTGCGCCCCAAGTCACTAAAGTTGACCGTTCGTCGCGGTTGCGCAGCGCATCAGGTTTTGCAGAGGCAAGGCCTTATGGGCCCATGCAAATTTTAAATAAGTTTAAATGGAATAAATTGTGGGGTACGGTTGCAACTCGGCGCGTATCTTAAAATAGAAGCTTGCGTTGACACTTGGAGAAAGAACATGGTTAACTACCTTCACGTTACCGCCGGGGTAAATCCCATGAAGGTTATCCGCGAGTTGCAGATTTAGTTTAGGGTTAGCAACAAATAACTAAAAAATAAGTTGAGCCGTCACGGCCGACGGAAGTAACCCAAGGAGATATCCCGCACGTTGCGGAGATGGTTCGGGGTAGGGCAGCAAATAACTATAAAGTTTGCTGTTAATAATTTTAAGGGGATGGTTTATGGGCGAGTTAAGCAGCGATTTTGCGCTTGCCTTAGCGTCGGATATGCTCTGGACGACGTTATTGGTGTCACTTCCGGTGTTGCTATTAAGCATGCTCGTCGGGTTACTTGTGAGTATCCTGCAGGTCGTCACACAGATACAGGAACCCTCTCTCAGTTTTATCCCCAAGATTATTACCGTCGGCGCGACGCTGCTGATTTTCGGCTCGTGGATGATGAACACCGTTGTGCACTACGCCACAACGCTGATCAGCGGCATTCCGCGTTACTTTTGACCGCCATGTCCTTGGTCATCGACATGGGGTGGATCGCGACGGTTTGGCTTGTTGCCTTGCGCATCGGTACGATATTCCTGCTAACGCCTTTGTTCGCGCTCGGCGGCGTGCCGGTGCGTGTACGCGTGTTATTCGTTCTGGCGTTGTCCCTTACCCTGGTAACGGCCATTGCGCCGGCGACGACGGCGGTACTTAATACGCCGGGCGGGTTGTTTATCGCGGCCATTTCCGAAGTGCTTATCGGCGGCCTGCTTGCCTTTGGCGTGTTCACCGCGTTTGCCGCTTTTCAGCTGGCCGGCAGGATCATGGATACACAGCTCGGTTTTGGTGTGGCGAGCCTGATCGATCCATCGACCCGTGCCCCTTCGCCGTTACTCGGTACCCTGCTCAATTTCACCGCGCTGGTGGTGTTCTTTGCCATCAATGGGCATCACATGATCATACGCGGCATCGCGTTTTCACTTGAACGCATCCCGCCGGGTACGCCGCTGCCGAATATCGAGCCCGCCGCGCTGGTAGCGCAGTTTGGTTCTATGTTCGTCTATGCACTGATGTTGGCGGCACCCGTGGTATTCGTTGTATTGATGGTGGATATCGCCATGTCGGTCATGGCGCGCACCATGCCGCAGATGAACATGTTTATAGTGAGCCTGCCGTTGAAGATCATGGTTGGACTCGCCACCCTGGCGATCTCGCTGCATTACCTCAACCCGGTGATGGCGCGGATATTCGAAACGCTGTTTAACTACTGGCATACATTGCTGGAATAGCGCCATGGCCGAGCAAGAGCAGAATCGAACCGAACAGGCAACGCCTTCCAAGCTAGAGGAGGCGCGTCGTCGTGGCCAGGTGGCAAAGAGCCTGGATTTCAATTCGTTCTTCGTCGTTGTCGGGGGATTGGGCATGCTGTATGCCTGGGGCGATGTCTTCGCCCGTCAGGCGCTGATCATTGCGCGCGCCATCTTTGAACAGGCGGGAAACGTCGACTTCGACGTACCGCACCTTACGACGTGGTTTGAG
>JANOTM010000274.1:0-3079 GCA_031416355.1 Gammaproteobacteria bacterium | reverse complement strand
AGCATCCGCGAACAGACCGACAATGGTAAACCCACGGTAGTGGCCGATCCGGAAGGCCGCCTGAGCGGCATCTACCGCGACATCGCGCGGCGCGTGGCGGCCAAGCTGTCGCAGCAGAAAAAGGACTTCAGCACCAAGTTCCCGAATATTGTTATTCAGAATACCTGAGGCCAACGCCAAGATACTATTACTATTAAATAACAATGAGCATTAAATCGGATAAATGGATCCGGCGCATGGCGCAGGAACACGGCATGATCGAACCGTTCGAGCCGGGCCAGGTGAAGCGCAACGCCCACGGCCCCATCGTTTCCTACGGTACCTCCAGCTACGGTTACGACATACGCTGCTCCAATGAATTTAAGCTTTTTACCAATATCAACAGCACCATCGTCGACCCGAAGAATTTCGATCCCAACTCTTTCGTCGATGTAGAAGCGGACGTGTGCATCATCCCGCCCAATTCGTTCGCGCTCGCGCGCACCGTGGAGTACTTTCGTATCCCGCGTAACGTGTTGACCATCTGTTTGGGAAAATCCACCTACGCGCGCTGCGGCATCATCGTCAATGTCACCCCGTTTGAACCGGAATGGGAAGGCTACGTGACCCTGGAGTTTTCCAATACCACGCCGCTGCCGGCCAAGATCTACGCCAACGAAGGCATAGCGCAAGTGCTGTTCTTCGAGTCCGATGAGGGGTGCGAAGTATCTTATAAGGATCGTGGCGGCAAGTACCAGGGCCAGACCGGTGTCACCCTCCCCAAGGCGTGAGCTTGTGCGCAAGGGCCAGTCAATCCGGCCCAATTTCTTCAGACGCTCAATTTAAGTCTATAGTAAACGGTATATCGTTTGCTCATTTTGGCCAGCGCGCATGCAATGGCCATGCAGGGTGGGGAGAAATATCTGTTTCTGAAGCGCGACGATCATAGGATTAACCTCATCGGTGGGCTGATACTGGTGGTATTGACCATGGCCACGGGCATCTTGGTATATGTCGTGATGCAGCGCCAGGCCGAGGCCATCCTCAGCGATAGCCTGGAAATGTCGCGCCAGCACAGCGCGCGCTTGTTTGAAAGCCAAATCGATTATGGTATGGACAAGACGCTGACGCTGACTACCCGTCCCTTTGTTATTCAAAATCTGCGGTTGCTGGCGACAGACCCCAAGAATGCCCAAGGGATCTCCAATCTGCAGAAGGTGGCCAAATCCTTTCTCCAAACTGGCTTCAGTGGGGTGTCTTTTTACAATGTTCGGGGCGATGAGGTCGCGCGGGTCGGTCGTTTTTCCAAGGATGGGGATATGGCGGTCGCCTTGAATTCAAAGTATCGCGTACGCTTGTTGTGGGTAGGGCAATTTGCTCTACATATCAGCATGGATGTCCTCGATGAACACGGGCGCCGCATCGGCGCGGTGAAGACCGAAGCGAATCTGCCGTTGCTCACTCGCAATTTCACCGAAGTTATGGCCATAGGAAAAACCAGCGAGTTTGCGGTATGCGCGCCGTTTGAAAAAGACATGCAGTGTTTTTTGCGCAGGGTTTCCGGTATGGACTTCAAGCGCGTCCAGCGCGTGATACAAGGCAAAGCCATACCTATGACCTACGCGCTCGATGGGAAAAGCGGCATTATCTTTGCGCAGGATTACCGCCGGGAATGGGTGGTGGCGTCGTATGCGCCCGTGGGTACGCTGGGCCTAGGCATAGTGCTAAAGATCGATCAGACGGAACTGTACAGCCCGATAACCGCGCAGTTGAAATTTATTGTGCCGCTGCTCATCGCTTTGGTACTCGCCGGGATGCTGCTGTTGCGATGGCAGGTGATGCCCCTGGTACGCAGGCTGGTCGATTCGGAGCGCCTGGCGCGCGATACCAATGCCCGTCTGCGCGACAGTGAAACCCGTACCCGTAGCGTCCTGGACAGCGTGGGTGAGGGCATTATCGCCATTAGCGAAGACGGTCTGATTGAAACCTTTAATCCCGCGGCGGAGCAGATTTTCGGCTATAGCGGAAGCGAGATCCTGGGCCAAAATGTCAGCCTGCTTATGCCAGAACCGCATCGCGGCCAGCACGATGGCTATCTTACGCAGTATCGGATAACCGGCAAATCCACGGTCCTTGGAGTAACACGGGAAGTGGTGGGTGTGCGTAAGAACGGCGCTTATTTCCCGCTGGAGCTCAAGACCAGTGAAGTCCATATCGAAGGGCGGCGGCTTTTCATCGCCTCCGCCAGGGATGTTACGGCGCGCAAGGAAACGGAACAGCGCATTATGTATTTGGCGAGCCATGATGCCTTGACCGATCTACCCAACCGCACGCTATTGCAGGATCGCATTCAGCAGGCGCTGGTGCAAGTGCGCCGCAGTCATGGCCAAGGTGCGGTGCTGTTTATCGATCTGGACAGGTTCAAGACCATCAATGATTCCCTGGGGCACGACGTGGGCGACCTGTTACTGAAAGGGGTCGCCCAGAGGTTGTTATCCACCTTGCGAGGTGAAGATACGGTGGCGCGCCAAGGTGGGGATGAGTTTATCGTGGTGTTGTCCAGTGTGACCCATGCCCCGGATGCGGGCATCGTGGCGCAGAAGCTGCTGGAAGCATTGATGTTGCCTTATCAGATTATGGGCAAAGAATTACGCACCAGCGCCAGTATCGGCATTGCCGTTTTTCCCGCGGACGGAGAAGATGCGGATACGCTCCTGAAGAACAGCGATACCGCCATGTATCACGCCAAGGAGTCCGGTAGGAACAACTACCAGTTTTTCACCCCGAGAATGAATCAACTGGCGGCGGAAAGACAATCCCTGGGAACGTACCTACATCAGGCCTTGGATCGCAATGAATTGCTATTGCATTTTCAGCCCATCGTCGACATGGGCCACGGCAAACTTATCGGTATGGAGGTATTGCTACGCTGGCAGCATCCTGTGCAGGGACTGATTCCGCCGGTCAAATTTATCCCATTGGCGGAAGAGTCCGGGTTGATTGTATCCATCGGCGAGTGGGTATTGAAATCAGCGTGTGTGCAGCTGCGGGCATGGCAGGATCAGGGTTATGACGTGCCACGCTTGGCGATCAATCTTTC
>JANOTM010000273.1:0-6595 GCA_031416355.1 Gammaproteobacteria bacterium | reverse complement strand
GTGCCGGCCGACGCCAAGGCGGCTTGAACTGGTCTTGCGGTCAATGTCTCGGATATGCCCAGCTCGTCACGCGCATGCGCGCCGAGTGCATCATGCGCCATCAACTGGTTAGCGACCTTGGGGGCTAGTCCTACCTCAAGTCCACGCCCAACGTAGATAGCCGCCAACTCCGCGCGCTCGTGCTCGGGATCAGCCACTAACTCCTTACGCTCCCGATCCAGATCGGCGCGCTCGGTATCGGCTTGCGAACTCACCGAAACATACTCGCCGGCCGCCATCGACATCGCACCCGCCACCAGACCGGCAACGCCCGTGATCAAAATATTCCCTGGGCTCGTGCCTGCTGCCGCCACGCCCAAGACCAGGCTAGCCGTGGAGACAATACCGTCATTGGCGCCAAGGACAGCCGCGCGCAGCCATCCGATGCGGTGCAGCCTGTGTCTTTCAATGTGTCGCATCACGTCCCCGCGGGCTAGACAACTGGCCTGCGTTTTCAGAGAAGGCCGGCGCGTCGGCTGCCGGTGCACTGTGTAATCGCACACTCTTAATGCCCGCCAGCTTGGTGCGCTTTAACATCAACGCATTAACCGCCACCAGCGCCGAGCTGCCGGACATGGCCAGCGCGGCGATCTCAGGGCTCAAGGTAAACGGATAGAAAACTCCAGCCGCAAGCGGGAACGCAATAATGTTATATCCCACTGCCCACCAAAGATTCTGGTGCATCTTGCGCAACGTGGCGCGAGAAAGCGCGAGCGCACCGACTACATCGAATGGGTCGCTCTTCATCAGTACCACATCGGCACTCTCCATCGCCACGTCGGTGCCGGCGCCGATGGCGAAGCCCACGTCGGCTTGGGTCAGGGCGGGTGCATCGTTAATGCCGTCGCCCACCATGCCGACCTTGCTGCCTTGCGCTTGCAGTTCTTTGACCTTCTCCGCCTTTTGCCCCGGCAGTACGTCGGCGAGCACGATGTCGATACCGAGTTCCTTACCTATGCGCTCAGCGGTGGCGCGGTTGTCGCCGGTAAGCATGGCTACTTTTACACCGCGTTGCTGGAGCGCCTGGATGGTGTCCTTCGACGTCGGTCGCAGCGCGTCGGCGATGGCGATGAGACCGAGCAGCTTGCCGCCATGCGCAACATGCACAACGGTACGCCCCGCGCCTTGCATCTCGTCGGCCTTGGCGACCAGGTTGTTCATATCGACCTTTTCTGCTTCCATCAATTTACGATTACCCAGCAACACGGTGCGTCCGGCAACTTCCGCCTTGGCGCCCATGCCATCGATATTGGTGAAGCTGCTGCTGGGTTGCGTCGGCATTCCCGCCGCACGTTTTAGAATCGCTTGGGCGAGCGGGTGTTCGGAGCCCTGCTCAACCGCAGCGGCTAAGGCCAACATGTCATCCACGTTGGTACCCGCCGCCGTTGCTACATCCACGACATCCGGTTGCCCCAGAGTCAGCGTGCCGGTCTTGTCGAAGATGATGATGTTAAGCTTGGTAGCCTCTTCCAAGGCGGCGGCGTTCTTGAACAATATGCCATTCATGGCGCCCAGGCCGGTGCCGACCATGATCGCCATGGGCGTGGCCAGGCCCAGCGCATCCGGACAAGCGATCACGAACACCGTGATGGTGAGCGTCATGGCAAACAGCAACGGCTGCCCTATCCACCAGAACCACACCGCAAAGGTAGCAAGGCCGATGACAATCGCGGCGAGCACCAGCCATTGCGACGCGCGGTCCGCCAGCCGCTGGCCCGGTGCTTTGGAGTTCTGCGCCGTTTGCACCAGTTTCACGATTTGCGCGAGGGCAGTGTCGGCCCCGACCTTGGTCGCGCGATATTTAAAGCTGCCGCTTTTGTTGATGGTGGCGCCGATCACGCTGGCGCCGACCGCCTTTTTGACCGGCATGGATTCGCCGGTGAGCATGGATTCATCTACCTGCGATTCACCCTCCATGACGTCGCCGTCCACCGGAATTTTATCTCCGGGCCGTATGATGACCGTATCACCGACTATCAACTCGGCGGTCGGCAGTTGCATCTCGCGTCCCTCACGCAGCACGGTCGCTTTCGGCGGGGCCAGATCCATCAGCGCGCGTATGGCATCGGAGGCGCCGGCGCGGGCGCGCATCTCCAACCAGTGGCCCAGTAGGATAAAAACGAGTAACACCGATGAAGCTTCGTAGAACTGTTCCCCCTCGAAGAAAAACGTGGCGCCGATACTGAAAAAATATCCGGTTCCCACGGACAGGAGCACCAGCACCGCCATATTGGCCACGCCGTTGCGCATGGCACGAAACGCAGCAACGTAAAACGGCCAGCCGGGGTAGATAATCGCGCCGCTCGCGAGCACAAATAGAAAAATGTTACGGTTCACCCCGAATGGTGGTTCAAGCTTGAGAAACTCCATGCCCATCGAGGTGTAGAGAAACACCGGTATCGCAAATACCAGCGCAATGAAGAAACGGTTGCGCATGTCGCGTGCCATCGCCTGCATGTCCATGCCGGCGCCATGGCCCATTTCATGACCCATGTTGTCCATATCCGCATGCTCGGCATGTTGCGCGGACTGGGTGGTCTTGGCCGGTTCTACATGTTCGGTGTGTTGGTGATGGTGCGCGGGTAGTTGTGCGGCGGGCGTCGCCGTTGCAGGGTCCACCATGACTTGTGCATCGCCAGGCGGAGGTTCTTGTGCACAAAGGTGCTTGGGCACAAGCTCGCCACTGCAGTGATGTCCGCACTCACGCACCTTCGTCTTAATTGCACTGAGGGCGGTCACCGTCTCGTCATACACTATCCTAGCGCTGCCCGAGACGCTGTTCACGTCAATCTGCTTTACCCCTGGCAGCTTGGCCAGTTGCTTCTCGACACCCTGGGCGCTCAACGGGGAAAGCAGGTCGCGCACGTCAATGACGATCGTTTTCATCACTGTTCCTATTGAGGGAACGGAGACTCGGGCGATATTTGTGCAGCCATAACGGCTGTGCTATCAGAAACAGGATTCAGCTGCACAGCTTGGTGATTCATCTTTCTAGGGGTCACTTCTTCTGCCCGAAGATAACCCAAACGAGCAGGGCACCGAGACCGAGCATAAGTAAAGTAGGAATCCACATCCAGTTGATACTGCCCATGGCTCCGTTCCCCATCATCCCGCCGCTCAGCGTTGCGCCTGTCATCGTGCCGCCGCCGAACAGCAGAAGCAATACTACGACAATGGCAAACGCGGTGACGAGGGCTGTTTTGTTTGTGGCGTTCATGAGATTAATCTCCTTGTGTTAGCTGGGTTGAAACACGCTTATGTGGAGTATCAAGATTTTGGAAAATTATATTGACGATAAACTCAACTTTCCGGGTCGGGTTTATATCTTGGTGTCGAAATAGGCGTGCAGTTCAACTTCCGTCGGTTGTTTCCGGAATACGACCTCATCGCCCACGATTAAATTCGGCGAATGCCGTATGCCGAACTTTTGGACAAGGTCGGTACAGTCTTCCACAAAACATACGCGATACGGAATCCGCAGGCATTCGAGTTCCTTTTCCAGGTTCTTACGATGCGTACAGGCTTTCGTGGCGATGATCATTACATCCATGGCTGTCTCCAAGAAACTTGTGTTGTGCTGTAACCATCGGTTCTTGTAAACCGTTGATGAATGCTGCACGACGCATTACGCCGTGCAGTGCTTGATTACTGGCCTTTCATTCCGCCGCCCATCTTTCCGCCTTTACCATCCCCGCCCATCATACCGTGCTCCATCATTCCCCCGTCCTTCATGCCGTGCATCATGCGCATGTGGTCCTGCATCATCTTCGCGTGCTCCTGCATAAGTTTCTCGCGTTCTTTGGGGTCACTGGATTGCATGATCTTGTGCATCTGCTCGTGCATACGGAGCATGGTTTCCTGCATCTTGCCCATCTGCATCTGCTTATCCTTGTCGGTCATGGCGGTTGCCGGTTTCTTGTCCTGGCCGGCGTGATGGGCATCCTCCGCCCACACCAGGGGCGTGGCTAACGGCAGGGTGGCCAGTACAGCTATGAGAAGTGATTTTTTCATCTTTATAAATCTCCATGTTGAGGTTGATAAAACAGGATGTCTGCTACATACCAAAGTACCAGTCTAAGTCACTGGGGGACATTGACCTGCGTCAATTACGGCTGCTGCGAAACGCTTCACTTGGGAATACACTAACCGCAACCAAGCATGAGCGGGCGTGCCTATACTTGGCGTAGCTAAAAAAATCAGAAGGCGGCAAAGAATCGCAAAGTCAGCCGTTGGTCTTTGGCTTGGCTCACGGGAATTGTGCGGCCATCTATCGCTAAGCTTTTATCCTCCTTCTTCCCTAGGCGCACTGTGCGCTAACAAGCTTATAGGGATGTGGATATTTGATGCTGGATCTAGCAATTCACCGCCTCCCGCCTCCACCACAACAACACCCACTTCACCCAGCGCTTCAGATCGTAACGCACGTACAGCCTGATCTTGCCTTGCGGGTGTACCAGATAATAGCCGTGCCGGTCCTGGGCAATGCTGCCGGGGGGGCCTAGTACGGGTTCTTGGGTGTAGGGGCCGAGTATCCATGGGAACGGGCGTTTCCAGCCGGGTGGGGGCGGCAGGAGCTTGGGCCAGTCTTGGGCGAAACGTAAGATCGACCATACCCGGGGGAGGGGTTGGTGCCAGTCTAGGAGCCGCTGCAGTCTTTCGGTATTCACGCGGGTGGCGGTGGGGGTGGTGCTGTGCGCGGGCTGGGCGATACGCGGATGGGTGCCGGTGGCGAGGGCGTCTAGGGCCTTGAGCATGAGTCTGACGCCGTGGTGGTCGATGGCGCGCCGTTCCAGGGTGGCTTCGGACAGGCCGGGTTCAATGGGAAAGGCGTGTTGATAGAGGATATCGCCGGTATCGGTGCGGGCCTGGACGAAGTGGACGCTGGTGCCGGCCTGGGTGTCGCCGTTATACACGGTCCAGAATAAGGGATGGCCGCCGCGGTAGGCAGGTAGCAGGGACGGATGCAGGTTGATGGTGCCCAGGGGCGGAATGGTAAAAATGTGCGGGTCGAGGATGGGGGCATAATAGACCATGATGACGTCTGGGTGCCGGGCCTGTATCCAGGACGGGAGCTGGGGGTCGCGGGCCGCCCGGTCGGTGCAGTAATAGGGGATGCCCCGTTGTGCCGCCACGGTGGCCAGGGACGGTGGGCCATTATGCAGGAGTCGATAGCCGGCGCGGAGCAGCCGGTAGAGGGGGGCGGCGGGCGTAGAGCGCTCGGCCTCCTGACCGCTGCAGTCGACGATGCCGGTGAGGGTGTGGCGGGAGTCGAGCAGGGGTTGGACGATGGGGGATAGGCCGGTGGTGAGGATGAGGACCTTGAGAGGGGTGGGGTGGGTGGGAGTGGTGTTAAGCATGGGTGTTATTTCCGGTTTTGGTTTTTTGGTTAATTACAGTAAGTAGTATTTTAGTGCAGCGGCGGCGCCTCAAGAAAAGTAGCTCTCGACCAGTTTGTCCAGCGCCTGCTTCAGTGTGGTCTCGTCCGTGGCATGTATCTCGGCGTAGACCGCCGGGGCGATGCGGGTGAACGCGTCCAGCAGCGTGGGATCGAAATGCAGCCCACGCTCCCGCGCCTGCATGCCCATGGCGTCGTCGAAACCGAACGGTTCCTTGTAAGAACGGCGCGAGACCAGGGCGTCAAATACATCCGCGATCGTGAAGATGCGCGCGTTCAAGGGAATCGCCTCGCCCGCGAGCCCGCGCGGGTAGCCCGTGCCGTCGTAGCGCTCGTGGTGGCACTCGACCACCTCGCGCGCGTGCTGCAGCCACTCGGACTTGCTCAGTATCTCCACGCCGAGCGGCACGTGGGTGCGCATTATGCGCGTCTCCTCCTCGCTGTGCCGGCCGCGCTTGAGCAGGATGGTGTCGCTCACGCCGATCTTGCCGACGTCGTGCAGAAACGCCCCGGCGATCAACCGGCGCATCCGCGCCCGGTCGAGGCCGACCGCCTCGGCGAGACGCACGGCGTACAGGGTGACACGGTGGTTGTGGGTACCGGTGTCCGAGTCGCGCATGGCGACGGCGCTGCCGAGTACCTGCATCAGCTCGATGTTTCCCTTGAGGAGGTCTTTGGCATACTGGATGAGCCTGCGGTTGAGCGAGACGATCACAGGGTACAGCGCCACCGTTGTGGCCAGCGTCACCAGCACCACCAGCGCCAGCGCGCCAAGCACGTCGTTGCGGATATTCGCGATCGTCTCGTCGTCAACCCGATAAACCCCTTCGAAATAGCCGGCCCGGCCGCCGTCCCGGTCGCTGAGCGGCAGCAGCACGTGCATCAACACGCGTTGCTGGATGAAGGCGCTGCTGTGCCGGATCGAGTCGCCGGACGCAAACAAGTGCGGGTACGCGGTCAACCGCGCCTCGACGGTCTCGAAACCCGGTGCCACCGCCCGCAGAACCTCGCGCCCATCGGGGCGGTAGAGCTTGATGACGACCATGTGGCGTTTCAGATACTCGACGGCCTTCTGCTTCAAGACAGCGTGGTGGTCGACACCCGGACGCACATGCGCCGCGAAGGCCCCGGCTTCGTCCAGGGCCATCTTCAGCACGAGAT
>JANOTM010000272.1:0-8137 GCA_031416355.1 Gammaproteobacteria bacterium | reverse complement strand
CGCGACGCCGCTGTTTCTCACCGGCATCATGCTGATTTATCCGATTTTGTGGCTCAATTTGCTCATCGGGTTGATGGCGCTGGCGTATACAATTTATCTTCTTTATATCGGTGTCCCTATTATGATGAAGATCTCCCAGGAACGGGGATTTCTATTCGCCAGCGCGGTGATGGGCGTGGGCTTGGTCATGTTGGTGGCGGTATTGGCCGCGACGGTAGTGCTATGGGATATGGGGGGCTTGGCCGCCTCATTTATTAGTTAGGCCTGCCAGGGCGGCAGGCCAAAGTGCGCCCATATCGCGACGATTTAACCACGATTTGTTTTGCAACTACCGAGGCAATGGAGGCTGCATTCCTCAAGAAAATCCGTTGATCCCCCTATAAAATTTCTCAATTTTATCTGCAGGCCTGTAAACCAGAGGTTTAGCGCAGACCTGAGCTTCAGTAAGACCCAATATTGACGTGGGTCAATGTTGTACAAGCAAGCAGTAATTAAAATGTCAGCTACGCTCCTGTGGACCTATCTTTGCGGGCATTCAGCATCTATATAAGGGTTTAATTATTTGTTAATATACAAATCTTTTGTGCACAGTGGATTAACTTCTAACGGGGAGAGCGCATGTCCGCTCAGGCGACGACTTATAACTTCAAAGTAGTCCGGCAGTTCGCCATGATGACCATCGTTTGGGGCATAGTGGGCATGTTAGTGGGCGTTTACATCGCCGCTGAGCTAGCATGGCCGGTGCTCAATTTCGATATTCCCTACCTCACGTTCAGTCGCTTGCGACCCCTGCACACTAATACCGTGATCTTCGCCTTCGGCGGTTCCGCGCTGTTTGCCAGTTCCTATTACGTCGTGCAGCGCACCTGCCAGGCGCGCCTATTTAGTGACAAGCTGGCGGCCTTTACCTTTTGGGGTTGGCAGGCGGTGATCCTTGCCGCCGGCATCTCCTTGCCCCTGGGCTATACCACTACCAAGGAATATGCCGAGCTCGAATGGCCCATCGACATCCTGCTTGCCGTGGTATGGATATCTTATGCGGTGGTATTTCTCGGCACCATTGTCAAGCGTAAAACGCCGCATATTTATGTCGCCAACTGGTTTTTTGCCGCGTTCATCCTCACCGTGGCGGTGTTGCATGTGGTGAATAGCGCTGCGCTGCCGGTGACCTGGATGAAATCCTACTCGGCCTATGCCGGTGTACAGGACGCCATGGTGCAGTGGTGGTATGGCCATAATGCGGTGGGCTTCTTTTTGACCGCGGGCTTTCTCGGCATGATGTATTACTTTGTGCCCAAGCAGGCCGGCCGGCCGGTGTATTCGTATCGCTTGTCGGTGGTGCACTTTTGGGCGCTGATATTCACTTACATCTGGGCCGGGCCACATCATTTGCATTACACCGCGTTGCCGGATTGGACCCAATCCTTAGGCATGGTGTTCTCGCTGATACTTCTGGCGCCCAGCTGGGGTGGCATGATCAACGGCATCATGACGCTATCGGGGGCATGGGACAAACTGCGCACTGATCCAGTTTTAAAATTTCTCATCGTGTCGCTGTCGTTTTATGGCATGTCCACGTTCGAGGGTCCGATGATGGCCATCAAGACCGTGAATGCCTTATCGCATTATACCGATTGGACCATAGGCCACGTGCATTCCGGCGCCCTGGGATGGGTGGCGATGATCTCCATAGGCAGCATGTATTTCATGATTCCAAAACTGTATGGCCGCGAAATTTACAGTCTTAAACTGGTGGAGACCCACTTTTGGATTGCCACCGTCGGCATCGTTCTCTATATCTCGTCTATGTGGATATCGGGCATCATGCAGGGCCTGATGTGGCGCGCGGTCAACCAGGATGGCACGCTGACGTACAGCTTTGTGGAATCGGTGCAGGCCATGCATCCGTTTTATGTGATGCGTTTTTTTGGCGGCGTGTTCTTTCTGGGCGGCATGCTGCTCATGGCCTATAACGTCTGGAAGACCATCGCGGGCGCCCAACCCGTGACCGTCGCTATACCGGCCACGGCGCACTAAGGGGCCCGCACATGTCTAAGACCCACGCAAAAGTCGAAACCAACATCGGACTGATGATGGCGCTGGCGGTATTGGTCATCAGCATCGGTGGTTTGGTGCAGATCGTTCCGCTGTTTTTCCAGAAATCCACCACCGAACCGGTAGAGGGTTTAAAGCCCTATGCGGCCTTGCAATTGAGCGGCCGCGATATTTATATTCGCGAGTCTTGTGTGGGCTGCCACTCACAGATGATCCGTCCGTTCCGCGCCGAAACCGAGCGCTATGGCCATTATTCGGTGGCCGGCGAATTTGTCTATGACCGGCCGTTTCAGTGGGGGTCTAAGCGCACCGGGCCGGATCTGGCGCGCGTCGGCGGCCGCTACAGCGATGAGTGGCACCGAGCGCATTTAATTAACCCGCGCGACGTGGTGCCCGAATCCATTATGCCCGGTTACCCTTGGTTGGCCACGGATAAACTGGACGCCAGTGACATCCAGAAAAAAATGCAGGTGTTGCGCACACTCGGCCATCCCTATACCGATGAGGAGATCGCCGCGGCCCCGGGTGAACTGCAAGGCAAAACCGAAATGGACGCCCTGATCGCCTATCTGCAGGTGCTGGGCACCTCGATTAAAAGCCGGAGATAAACCATGGACCTGACGATAGTTCATGCTTACTGGACGGTCGCAATGCTGGTGATTTTTGTAGGAATCTGGGTGTGGGCCTGGAGTAGCAAACGCAAGACCGCTTTCGACGAGGCGGCGCGCCTGCCTTTGGAAGAGGACACCGATATCGCTCCTACCAATGCCAAGACCGAAGAGAAGAAACATGGCTGACTTTACAAGTAATTTCTGGCCGTGGTACATCGCCATCATGGTGGTCTTCAGCATAGGGGCGGTCCTGGCCCTGGTGATCTGGATGTCCAAGGACAAGTTCAAGACCGGGGAGCAGGCTCAGCCTATGGGCCACGTGTGGGACGGGGACTTGCAAGAACTGAATAACCCCTTACCCGAGTGGTGGTTGAATCTGTTTTACCTGACGCTGGCTTTTGCCGTGGTGTACCTGGCTCTCTATCCCGGACTCGAGTTGGTGCAGGGGGCATTAAAATGGTCGCAAGTGGGGCAGTACGAAACCGAAATGAAGCGCGCCGGCGAACGCTATGGGCCCATATTCGAAAAATATCGCGGCACAGATATGCAGGCGCTCGTAGCCGATAAGGACGCCCGCAAAATAGGCGAGCGTTTGTTCCAGACCTATTGCACCAATTGCCATGGCGGCGATGCCCGCGGCGGCATCGGATTTCCCAATCTGACCGATAAGGATAGTCTCTACGGCGGCGCCCCGGAGACTATTCAAGCGAGTATCATGAACGGTCGTACTGGCATCATGCCCGCTTGGGGTCCGGTACTGGGCCAGGCCGGCGTGTACAACGTTGCTACCTATATTTCAGGCTTGAGCGGCCGGACAGTCGATGCCGATGTGAGCAGCGCCGGTCAGGAAATCTTTGCCAAGACCTGCGCCGGATGTCACGGGGCGGATGCCAAGGGCAACGTGGCCCTGGGGGCACCCAACCTGACGGATAATATTTGGTTGTACGGCGGCACCCAGCAGGCGCTCCTCAAGACCATAGGCGAGGGACGTCAAGGTAAAATGCCGGCGCATGGCGATTTTCTGGGCGAGGCCAAGGTACATTTGCTGGCGGCCTATGTCTATGGCTTGAGCCAGGGTAGCCCATAAATTGTGATGGACCCCTTACCGCCTTTGCCGCGAGACCCGCGCAAGGCAGCACCACTGACAAGCGCATCCGCCGAGCAATCGCTGTACGCCAAACACATCAAGATCTATCCGCGCAAGGTGCACGGTTTCTTCGCCGACCTGCGGGTGAGCCTGGCGAGTATCACCCTGGGCATATTCTACGGTTTGCCGTGGATTAACTGGGGCGCACACCGGCAGGCGTTTCTCATCGACCTGCCGGCACAAAAATTCAACCTCTTTGCTTGGACGTTTTGGCCGGAAGATTTATTTTATCTGGCCGTTATCCTGATGATCTCGGCCCTGGCTTTGTTCTTGTTTACCGCCGTGGCCGGGCGCGTGTGGTGCGGCTTCGCCTGCCCGCAGACGGTGTGGACGGAAATTTTTATGTGGATGGAGCGCAAGATCGAAGGCGATCGCATGCAGCAGATGAAGCTTGCGCAACAGCCATGGAATCGGGAAAGAATCTTCAGGTACAGCGCCAAACACGCTCTGTGGTTGTTATTCGCGTTATGGACGGGGTTTACCTTCGTCGGATTTTTTACCCCGATACGCGAGCTGGCGGTATCGATGGTGAATTTTTCCCTAGGCCCATGGGAGACGTTCTGGGTATTTTTCTACGCATTCGCCACTTACGGCAACGCCGGTTGGCTGCGCGAGCGTGTGTGCACCGACATGTGTCCCTACGCGCGTTTTCAAGGCGCTATGTTCGACCGTGATACCTTGATTATTTCTTACGACAGCGCACGCGGCGAGCCGCGCGGCGCACGCAATCGCTCCGCGGATCTCAAGCAAGAAAACCTCGGGCACTGTATAAGCTGCACCCTGTGCGTGCAGGTGTGCCCCACCGGCATAGACATCCGCGATGGTTTGCAGCACCAATGCATCGCCTGCGCCGCCTGTGTCGATGTGTGCGATGGCGTCATGGATCACATGGGCTATCCGCGCGGGCTCATACGCTATACCACGGAGAACGCACTCGCAGGCAAACCCAGTCGCGTACTACGACCGCGGGTCGTGATTTATTCAATGGCCCTAATTGCGGTGACCGTGGCCCTATTAGCAGCGGTTTTGCTGCGTGTGCCCCTTAAAGTAGATGTCGTGCGCGATCGCAACAGCCTCTACCGCGAGACCAACGCCGGCATGATCGAAAATGTCTATACGCTCAAGATCATGAACCGCGACCACGCGCGCCATGTTTACGTGCTCAGCGCTGAAGGCATAGAGGGCATGCAGTTGGACGCGGATGCGGAATTATCCCTGGATGCCGGCGGTACGCGCGAAGTTGTGGTGCGCCTGGTGGCGGATCCCGCCAAGCTCACACAGCGCAGCAGCAAGGTGGTGTTTGCGGTGCACGCCGCCGACGATGCAAAAATTTCGCTGCGTGAAGACGCGCGCTTCCTCGGCCCTCAGCCATAGGATCTTTCATGCAAACCGACACCAACGCAAAGCCCTGGTACCGCGTGCGCATGCTATGGTTGATTATCGCCTTGCCGATGGTGTCGGTTGCCATGGGCATGACCATCCTGTATTTCGCCGTGACGACGTATGATGGCCTGGTGGTCGACGACTACTATAAACAAGGCAAGAACATCAATCGTGTCCTGCGGCGCGATACCGCGGCCCAGTCCCATGGGCTGAAAGGCAGCTTGGACATCGATGGCGCGCAACGCCTGGTCAAGGTGTACCTCCAGGCCCGCCATCTCAGCGCATTGCCGGCGCGCCTGCAGGTCAGTTTTTTGCATACCACGCGCGCCGGTCTGGACCGCGTCGTGCTGCTGGAGACAATAGCCAATGGCCGCTACGAAGGACGCATGCCGGAACTAGCCCCAGGGCACTGGAACGTGCAGATGGAAGCGGACGACTGGCGCTTGGTGGGTGTCATGGGCACGCCGGGCGAGACTCAGGTGCAACTACAGCCGGCTGCGGCACCCCGGAATCGATAGATGAATTGCTACCCACGACCATGCCCACTGAAATTTCTTGGTTGACGGCATTTCTCGCGGGCCTGCTCGGCTCGGTACATTGCTTAGGCATGTGCGGCGGTATTAGCGGGGCGCTGACCCTGGGCTTACCGGAACCGGTGCGCCGTTCCTATGTGCGTTTACTTCCTTATTTGCTTGCCTACAACAGCGGCCGCATCGCCAGCTATACCGTGGCCGGCGCGTTCCTGGGGCTGGTCGGCAACCAAATGGCCCACGTCGTCACGCCACAGGTTGCCCTTACCGTTGGACGCATACTCTCCGGTCTGTTTATGCTGGCCTTGGGGTTGTATATCGCCGGTTGGTGGACCGGGCTCATGGGCCTGGAAAAACTCGGCGTGAAGTTATGGCGTCACATGGAACCCCTAGGCCGCGGCCTGTTGCCACCCAAAGGTCCGCTACAGGCCCTAGGCCTGGGCTTGGTATGGGGCTGGCTGCCCTGCGGCCTAGTGTACAGCGCGCTCGCCTGGTCCCTGGTCTCCGGTAGCGCGCTGGAGGGCGTCCGCATCATGTTAGCTTTTGGTCTGGGTACGCTGCCCATGCTACTGGCCATGGGCACGGCCGCGCGCTGGCTCACGCAAATCACGCGCATGCAGCGCGTGCGTCAGGCCGCCGGTGTAGTAATACTGTTCTTTGGCTTATACATGTTGTTTGCCCCCGGTAGTCACGACCATGACTATGCCGACATCAGCGGGCACGTCCATACCCGCTGATGTCGAGTGCGTGCGCTGGGGAATGATGGGTACCACTTTACTTAGAGCGCCTGACAAAATGAGAAACGGGTGTAGGGTGCGTCCTACGCACCGCTTAATATTCCGGTGCGCAGGGCTTGCAGCCCAGGGTGCAACAAAACCTGTTGCACCCGTTCGGCGGCGCCCACGTCCACCGGACATAGGCGAAAACTCCGCCTCACCCTACGGCTCGGGGTTGGATGCAAGTTATTTTGTTAGGCATTCTTAGAGAATTGAACGGTGTTAGTTCCAGAATCCGTCGGCCTAACCACCAGGGTACCGGCCAATTTATCATGCCATCCCTGTTTTTTAGCATCCCATCCTACCCAAAAGAAACCCAAACCCAGCGGCAGTGCGGAAAGGTAGTAGGAAAAATAGCGCCCCACCAGTTGCCCCAGAGAGGGTTTGCCGCCGGTCTTGGCGTCAACGATGCTTGCACGTATCACCATTTTTCCAGGCGTGGCGGATTTATAAAACCAGAAAAGCAACACCGCGACGGCGGGCAGAACGTAACTCAACAGAAAATCGGCAGTCCCGAGAAGAAAATCCGTTTTGGTAAAGTATTCTTTGCCGTAAATTGCAAACAAGATAGGGTAAATGACCGCCAATGAGATAATCGAATCGATGATCGAAGCCCCGGTCCTGGACCAGAATCCAACGTATTCCAGATCACGGGTATTTTTTGCCAATTTTGAAGACGGCGTTTGATATGGATTAGTCAAGGCTTATTCTCCAGGTTACGATAGTCGGATATTGCATTTATATAGTAGCAGCGGATTTTATTAAATGTAGTAGATCATATACGCCGCCATACACTCGCAAGCCAAGGCTGTCGCGCGCGCGGTTGATTAGCGGGGCGATAATAATGCTCGAGTTCAATGAATCCCGCGTCCGACATATAGCGACGCCAGGTATCAAGCTTATAATACGCACCATAACGCCCGCCGTTCCAGCCTTCCTCGTCGTGTCCGTGTGGGTTGGAGCTGAACAGCACACCACCGGGTTTCAGACTGGCGTGCAATTTCAACAGCAGGCACGGTAATTCCCGACTGGGTACATGAAACAGCGCGGCGTTGGCAAACACGCCATCGAAATGCCCAGCGGGTAAATCGAGTTTGAGAAAATCCTGTTCCCACACCTCGCAGCCGCTATAAGCGCGCGCCATGGCCGCGAAGCGCACGCTGCCTTCCAAGCCCACCGCGCGATGTCCAAATGCGGCAAACGCCTTGAGGTCTCGCCCCGGCCCACAGCCAAAATCGAGTAACGTATAAGGCGGTTCCGCCGCGATATAGTGCAATAGCGCCGCGATATTCTGATCCACATCGTGACCGCGCGTACCCGCGAAAAAATCTTCCGCATGCTGATTGTAGTACTCCAGCGTGCGGGCGGAGATTTCCTCCAGATCATTCGGATTCAGTTTCATGTTAGCAGGCCTGCGTATGTCAGGGGGCTTGGCTAGGCGTAGGGTGGGCATCGCCCACCAAACATCTCGCTGCTACAGCTATGCGGTACTATTTAAGGCGCCATGCTTAGCATGAAACTAAATCCGAGCGATCTGGAAGAAATCTCCACCCGCACGCTGGAGTACTACAATCAGCATGCGGAAGATTTTTTCGCGGGTACGCGCGGTCACGATGTGGACCAGAATATCGCGGC
>JANOTM010000271.1:0-4508 GCA_031416355.1 Gammaproteobacteria bacterium | reverse complement strand
GAAATTCTCGGGAGCCTGAAGTAACCATGGCCAACGAAGTTTGCTTTAACACCCGCCACCTTGACCGGCCGTGGACACTCGCGACCTATGCCGGCGCCGGCGGATATGAGATGTGGCGCAAGATACTCGCCGCCAAAACGCCGCCCGAGGAAATTATCGCCACGCTGAAGAAATCGGCCTTGCGTGGGCGCGGCGGCGCCGGTTTTCCCACCGGCCTCAAATGGAGCTTTATGCCGCGCTCGGCGCCGGGGCAAAAATATATCGTGTGCAACTCCGACGAGGGCGAGCCCGGCACCTGCAAGGACCGGGACATTTTGCGTTTCAATCCCCATGCCCTGATCGAAGGTATGGCCATCGCCGGCTACACCATAGGCGCCAGCGTCGGCTACAACTATATACGCGGCGAGTTCTGGGAACCTTACGAGCGTTTTGAGGCGGCGCTGGACGAGGCGCGCGCCGCCGGACTCATAGGCAAGAATATCCTAGGATCGGGAGTGGATTTCGAGCTGCACAGTCATCTCGGTGCCGGCGCCTATATCTGCGGCGAGGAGACGGCGCTGCTCGAATCCCTGGAAGGTAAAAAAGGCCTGCCGCGTTTCAAGCCGCCGTTTCCGGCGAGCTATGGTCTGTACGGGCGGCCGACCACCATCAATAACACCGAGACATTGGCGTCGGTGCCGGCCATACTGCGCAACGGCGGCCAGTGGTTCCTCGATATCGGCATACCTAATAATGGCGGACCCAAGGTCTTTTCCGTCACCGGCCATGTAAACAAACCCGGCAACTACGAGATACCCCTGGGCACACCGTTCGCCGAACTGTTGCGCATGGCGGGTGGGGTGCGCCGTGGGCACCGCATCAAGGCGGTGATACCCGGCGGCTCATCGACCCCGGTGATACGCGGCGAGGTGATGATGGATCTCAAAATGGATTACGACTCCCTGGCCAAGGCCGGGTCCATGCTCGGCGCCGGTTCGGTGATCGTCATGGACGAGACCACGTGCATGGTGCGGGCACTGGCACGCATCTCACACTTTTACTACGAAGAGTCCTGCGGCCAGTGTACCCCGTGCCGCGAAGGCACCGGCTGGCTGTCGCGGGTGATACACCGTATCGAGCATGGCAAGGGCCAGGCGGCGGATCTGGATCTGTTGCTGGACATGTCGCGCAAAATAGAGGGCCGTACCATATGCGCCCTGGGAGATGCGGCGGCCATGCCGGTGACCAGCTTTATCAAGCATTTCCGGGACGAATTCGAATACCACGTAACGCATCGGCGTTGCCTGGCGGCAACGGTATGAGCGGCGCAGCCATGCACTACAGCGGCGACATTTTTAGGCGCGAGCAGCGGATACCATGCTGAATATAGAAATCGACGGCAACAAACTCGAGGTGGAAGAGGGATCCATGGTGATCGAGGCCGCGGACGCGGCCGGCATCTATATCCCACGTTTCTGCTACCACAAAAAATTGTCCGTCGCCGCCAATTGCCGCATGTGCCTGGTGGAAGTGGAGAAGATCGGCAAGCCCTTGCCGGCCTGCGCCACGCCGGTGAGCGAAGGCATGAAGGTGTACACGCGCTCGCCTAAGGCGGTGGATGCACAGAAGGGCGTGATGGAGTTTCTGCTCATCAATCATCCACTGGACTGCCCGATCTGCGATCAAGGCGGCGAATGCCAGTTGCAGGACTTGGCGGTGGGTTACGGCGGCGACGTGTCGCGTTTCCAGGAGAACAAGCGCGTCGTCATGGATAAGTATATCGGGCCGCTCATCGCCACCGATATGACGCGCTGCATACACTGCACTCGCTGCGTGCGTTTTGGTCAGGAGATCGCCGGCGTCATGGAGTTGGGTGCCACCGGCCGCGGCGAGCACATGCGCATAGGCACCTATGTCGAGAACACCGTGGACTCCGAACTCTCCGGCAACATGATAGACCTGTGCCCCGTGGGCGCGCTCACCTCGCGGCCGTTCCGTTATTCCGCGCGCACCTGGGAATTGCAGGATCACGCGGGGATAAGCCCACACGATTGCGTCGGCTCCAACCTCACCCTGCAAGTGCGCGGCCCTACCATCATGCGCGTGTTGCCGCGCGAAAACGAGGACGTCAACGAGGTGTGGCTGTCGGACCGCGACCGCTTTAGCTATGAAGGACTCGACAGTGAAGACCGTTTGACCGCCCCCATGATACGCGTGAACGGCGAACTGCGCGTCACCGACTGGCCCACGGCGCTGGAATTCACCGCCGCGTCGATACGCGAACTTATTGTCAAGCGCGGCGTGCAAAGCCTGGGGGCCCTGGCGGCGCCCACGTCCACCCTGGAAGAATTTTACCTGCTGCAAAAACTGGCGCGCGCCCTGGGCACGGGCAACGTGGACCATCGGCTACGTGCGCGCGATGTCAGCGACGACGCGCGCGCCCCGGTTTTCCCGTGGCTGGGACAGGCGATACGCGAACTCCAAGACCTGGATACGGTATTGTTGATCGGTTCCAACATACGCAAGGATCAGCCGCTGCTCGCCCATCGCCTGCGCCAGGCGTCCCTCAAGGGTGCGCAAATCATGGCGGTCAACGCCGTGGATTATGAATTCAACTTTGCGCTCGCATCCAAGGTCATCGCCGCGCCTTACATTATAGTGGGCGCGCTCGCGCGCATTGCCCTTGCCCTGTGCGATAAGACCGGCAAGCCGGTGCCCGAGGGCGTACGTGCTTGGGCCGGCAAGGGCGCGCTGGGTGCCGAGGAGCAATCCATCGCCACGCATTTACACGCGGGCAAGAACACCAGCTTGCTTCTAGGCCTAGCCGCCGCCAGCCACCCTCAGGCCGCGGATGTGCGCGCCTTGGCAGAACTGATCGCGGGCCTGGTGGGTGCCAAGTTCGGCTATCTATCCGAGGCCAATAGCGTCGGCGCTTGGCTTGCCGGCTGCGTGCCGCAGCGTGGCGTCGCCGGTGACGCTGCGGCCGTCATCGGTCGCAATGCCTATGACATGTGCATGGCGCCGCTCAAGGGGTACATCGTCATGGGCGCCGAGCCCGAGTATGACTGCTGGGATGGCGCGGCCGCGCGCCGGGCGCTGGAGGCCGCGGATTTTGTTGTGTCCTTGTCGACGTTTACGCCCACGGCCGCTAGCTACGCCCATGTGCTGCTGCCCATGGCGGCGTTTACCGAAACCTCCGGCACCTATGTGAATTGCGAGGGCCGCTGGCAGAGTGTCACCGGCGCCATCGCACCCGCGGGCGAGGCGCGGCCCGGCTGGAAGATATTGCGGGTACTGGGGAATATCTTGAACCTGTCAGGGTTCGACTATAACTCTTCGGACGAAGTGCGCGCCGAAGTCGCCCGCCATGTTGTTACTCCCCTAAATAAGCTGCGTCCGTGGATGCTCAATGCGCCGCCTATCTTGGAAGAAGGACTGATACGCATCGCCGACGTACCTCCCTACGCCAGCGACATGCTGGTGCGGCGTGCCACCCCCTTGCAGCAAACCCGCGATAATCCCAAACCGGCGGCGCGTATGAATGCCGCCCAAGCGGCCAAGTTGGGTTTGATGGGGATAAGCAAGGTGCGCGTGCAACTGGGCGGTGGCGAAGCCGAGCTTGGTTTGGTGGTGGACGCGCGCGTCGCCGACGGTTGCGTGCTGGTCGCCGCCGCGAGCGCGCAAACCGCCGATCTGGGCGGACAGGGAACAGCGCATGTGGTGGAGGCCTAAGGCATGATGGATTCCATCACGGCACTGGCCATGGCGGCGTGGGCCTGGTTCCCGGCCGGCTGGCAATTGCTGTTTGCCAACCTCGGCAAGATCGCGCTCATCGTTATGCCGTTGTTCCTGGCCGTGGCGTATCTCACTTTTGCCGAACGCAAGATCATCGGCTATATGCAGGTGCGCATCGGCCCCAACCGCGTCGGTCCGCGCGGCTGGCTGCAGCCCATCGCCGACGCGGTGAAGCTGTTGTTCAAAGAAATTATTCTTCCCACTCGCTCCAACAAATTTTTGTTTATCCTGGCGCCGGTGCTGGCCATCGCACCGTCGCTGGCGGCGTGGGCGGTGATTCCTTTTACCGATACCCTGGTGTTGGCGAATATCGACGCCAGTCTCTTATATGTGCTGGCGTTGACGTCGGTCGGCGTGTACGGTGTGATCGTGGCGGGGTGGGCGTCCAATTCCAAATATGCCTTCCTCGGGGCTATGCGCTGCGCGGCCCAGATCGTGGCGTATGAAATCGCCATGGGTTTTGCCCTGGTGGGCGTGCTCATGGCCGCCGGCAGTCTTAACCTGCGCGACATCGTCTTGCATCAAGCGGGAAATATCACCGATTGGTATCTATGGCCGTTGTTGCCGCTGTTCGTGGTGTACTTTATTTCCGGGGTTGCCGAGACCAATCGCGCGCCGTTCGACGTGGCCGAGGGCGAATCCGAACTGGTGGCCGGTTTCCACGTGGAATACTCGGGCATGGCGTTCGCGGTGTTTTTTCTCGCGGAATACGCCAATATGATTTTGATCGCGGC
>JANOTM010000270.1:0-1801 GCA_031416355.1 Gammaproteobacteria bacterium | reverse complement strand
TGCGATTCTCACTACTGCGCGTGACGATCTTGACGAGTTGGCTGAGGTCGACCGGCATGCGCAGGTGCCAGCCTTTCGCGTGCAAGAGGGCGACTGGCCGTTGTATGCGAGCGGCGGATGGATTGCAGGAGATCTCGACGTAGCGGGTTTGCCGCCTGCAACCGGCCGCTGGATTTTCACGTCGCCACGCGGCGGCATCTATCACCTGAAGGAAAAGCTGCTGACGCTCGGCGAGCGGACCTTGCGCATCACCGTTGCAAAGTCGGGCGAACAAATCCATCAAGACCTTGACCATCTTGGACTGGCGCTGATGGGTGGTTTCCCCATTGCGCTCCTGCTGAGCCTGTTGGGCGGTTATTTCCTCGCTGGACGCGCGCTGTCGCCGGTGCAGCATCTGACAACCCGTGCGCGGGCTATCAGCGCCGAAAACCTTTCCGAACGTCTGGCCGTGCCGAACCCGCACGATGAGCTCGGCCAACTCACGGCGGTACTGAATGATGCTTTCGCACGTCTGGAAGAATCGTTCAATCGTTTAAAGCGCTTTACCCAGGACGCGGCGCACGAGTTGCGTACTCCGCTTGCGGTACTGCGCAGTGTCGGCGAGGTCGGCTTGCAGGAGCAACGCGAACCGAAAGACTACCGCGACGTCATCGGCAGCATGTTGGAAGAAGTCGACAGGCTGGGACGGCTGGTGGATGGCCTGCTCACCCTGGCACGCGCCGAGTCCGGGCGATTCTCAGTCGAGCATCGCCCGGAGAATCTCGCCGTACTTTGCCGGGATGTGGTCGAATGCCTGCGGGTACTGGCGGACGAGAAAAATCAGACGCTCTCATTCGATTCCACGGACGAGCTGAATACCGTCATCGATCGCGACATCCTTCGATTGGCGCTCATCAACCTGGTTGCCAATGCAATCCGGTTTACCCAGGGCGGTGGTTCCATTCAGGTGCGTCTGCGACGGCATGGCCAAAATGATGCGGCTATTGAAATCGATGACAATGGCCCCGGCATCGCCCAAGAGCATCGCGCACACGTGTTCGAGCGTTTTTATCGTATCGATAGTTCGCGCGCACAACACACCGGTGGTTCCGGACTGGGCTTGGCAATCGCCCGCTGGGCGGTTGAAGCCAACAACGGGACGATTGAACTTGAAGGCAAACCGGATCGAGGCAGCCTGTTCCGTATCATTCTGCCGCTTGCCTGAATAAGACTTACCCCTTTGCTATCTGCAAGGGGTCCGCGTGTTTGCAGCGATTCTGAAATATTCTTCAGAAATTTGTAAGTGTCTATTATTTTCTCTCACTTCTATCATCCTGTTAGTTCTTTAAATCATACAAATGGAATGGAGGGAAGACGATGCGTGTCATATGGCTTTCATTAATACTGGTGTTGTCGTTTCCGGTTCACGCGTCTCCCGACTATGCCCGCGAAAAGAAATGGGACGATGAAGTTTCGTCGGGCATCGTTGTCGGAGAGTCGATGTATCTGGAGCAAAAGAATCGCCACAAATTCCTGGGCATCTACACCGATGTTGCCAACGCCAAGATGGCTCTGTTAGTGGTTCATGGTATGGGTATTCATCCTGATATGGGCATGATCGGCAAGTTGCGTCAACGCCTGCCCGACTACGGCTACGCCACGCTGTCCATTCAGATGCCGATTCTGGCCGTCGATGCCAAGCCCGCGGCCTATGTTGATCTGTTCCCCGAGGCGGTGGAACGTTTGCAGCTCGCGGTCGCCTACCTGAATAGCAAGGGCCACAAGCGAATCGCTCTTGTGTCTCACAGCATGGGTTCGCGCA
>JANOTM010000269.1:0-5732 GCA_031416355.1 Gammaproteobacteria bacterium | reverse complement strand
ATCGTGCTTACTGATAGACGCCTGCATATTTTTAGTTCGCTCAACAACGGCGTTAATTGGAGTCGTTACGACGATGCCGTACTGAGTGAGCCCCTGGATACCAGCACGAAAGTGGGCTTCGAAAATGGTAAAAATGGTTTTTATATCTATTCCGCCAGTAGCGATCGCACGATTTTATATACCCCCTATGTACAGCTCGCGTATAAAAAAAATGGAATTACCGGCCATGGTCAAGAACGTGCCGCACCTGCGTGAATTTGACGGCGGTGTTGCCATCGGGCCGGAGTTCACCTTGCTCGGCGATGCCACCTTGTACATGGGTAGTTTCGACTCACCACAATGGGAACAACGGAAAATTCCCGCCAGTCAATGCGCCAAGATACAATTAGAAGATCGCCGCGGCGAAAAAATAAGCGTGGTTTGCCTAGGTCAGGTGTATCGTAGTAAGGACGGCGGCCGCTCATGGGAGAGGTAAAGTTGAATCTGCTCAGAACTCATAAAAATGATCGAACCTTTTGCTAGGGAAGGGATTAAGAAAATATCATGCTAACCTTACAACAGGCCCAAGACGCCATCACCGAGCGGCTGCACCCCGCCGTGGCCGTGGAACCCGTGGCTGTACGCCAGGCCCTGGGTCGTTTTACCGCCGCCGAGGTACGCGCGCGGGTAGATAATCCGGCGTTCGATAACTCTGCCATGGACGGCTATGCCTGTCGCAGCACTGATCTCACCAGTCGCCACCAGCGCCTCCCGCTACAAGGTGAATCCCGTTGCGGCAGTGCACCGGGCATGCTTGCCCCGGGCACTGCCATGCGCATTTTTACCGGTGCGCCTTTGCCTGCAGGCGCCGATGCGGTGGCGATGCAGGAAGACATCACGCTGGAAAATGGCATCGCACTATTTCCCTCCAGCATTGTTTCTGGAACCCATGTGCGCCGGCGTGGGGAAGATTTTCGCGCGGACGAATTGTTATATGCCAGCGGTAGGCGCCTCAGCGCCTACGATCTTGCACTCCTGGCCGCCGCCGGTATCGAGCGGGTGCAGGTATATGCGCGGCCGCGCGCCCTGGTCATCGCCACCGGCGATGAACTGGTGGCGCCCGGCACACCCCTTAAGCCAGGCCAGATATACGAATCGAATCGCCTGGCGACCCTAGTGCAACTCGAACAACTGGGCGCGGACGCGGTGGATGGTGGTACGGTGCCGGACGATCCGGCGGCGCTGCGCGCCTTGCTTAAATCCAGCGGCGAGTATGACTTCGTCATCACCAGCGGTGGTGCCTCGGTGGGTGACCATGATCTGGTAAAGCAAGTATTCGCCGAGATCGGTGAGATCAATTTCTGGAAGGCGAAAATCAAGCCGGGCAAGCCACTGGCCTTCGGCCGGGTGGGAGAGCGCACCCACTTTTTTGCGTTGCCGGGCAATCCCGTGTCCAGCCTCGTGACCTTCAAACTGTTTGTCGAGCCGGCGCTCGTGGCCTGGAGTCACGGCGTATACCAGATGCCGGAGCTACCCGCCGTGGCCGGAAATGATTTCCGCCGCCAGGCCGGACGCATGGAATTTCTGCGCGCCCACTTGTACACGCACGACGGACAACTCGTGGCCACGGCCCTGCCGGGCCAGGGATCGCATATGCTGGGCACCCTGCGCAACACCAATGGATTCATAAAAATTGGCGAAGACAGTACCGGGTTCAAGCAAGGCGATACGATCACCGCCGTTCCCCTTGGAATGGATAATCGCTGAATGTGATCCTTAGTGACGACGATTGTGCAACTGCGCCTGCTATTGAAGGCGGTAAAATATTGAGCATCCCTGCGTTGATTATAGTTAGCGTATTTGCTAACCTTTGGATATGACATATTCCATCGCGTACTTTCACGCACGCGTGCAATCCGAGATCGCGTCCTGGCCTGTGGATGTAGTCGCCGACTATGCAAGAATTGTCGAGCTTCTTATGGAGCACGGCCCGAATTTGCGTCTTCCCCATTCACGGGCCTTTGGCAACGGCTTGTTCGAGTTACGCCCGCGTGGAAAATCGGGCATTGGAAGAGCGTTCTATTGTTTTCTTGTTGGACAACGCGTGGTGGTACTGCACGCTTTTATTAAGAAGTCACAGCAGACGCCGGAGCAAGAGATCAAGCTTGCGCGTAAGCGTATGAAGGAGATCCGAAATGGCTGAATTTAAATATAACCCTGTAGCGCACAACCATAAGGCCTTTCTTGAAAAGGCATCGAAACGCCGTGGCTTCCGCGCAGCCTATGATGCCCTTGAGATCGAGTATGCGCTTGCACATGAAATGTTGTCCGCGCGTACGCGCGCAGGGCTCACGCAAGAAGCAGTGGCTGTTCGTATGGGCACCACGAAAAGTGCAGTCTCGCGTCTTGAGGGTTCTGGAAAGCATGCTCCATCCGTGGCGTCGCTCAAGAAATACGCGGACGCAGTGGGCTGCACGCTTAAAATCGAACTCATCCCACAGCCCGTGAAGCGACGCAAGCATGGTTGACACCTTGCCAGCCTGGCTTTCTATGTCGGTGTTGCGCGTTTCATAGCCGCGGCCTAGCTCTGCAATAAAATAATCCCAAACGCAAACAGGGAGGAATTAGACGTTAATCCTCCATCTAACGGTACGCTTTCCGATCAACGCTCATGCTACTGCACTTCGACCTGACACAAACCCTATTGATCGGCCTGATCTTCCTTTGGGCCGGTTTCGTGCGTACCGGTCTCGGCTTTGGTGGGGCGGCCCTGGGTTTGCCGCTGATGTTGTTTATCGATAACCAGCCGTTGTTGTGGTTGCCCATGATCGGCAGCCACTTGCTGTTCTTTTCCGGTCTGACTTTGGGTACGCGCCTGAACAACGTCGACTGGGCTTATCTGCGGCGGTCTTCCGTGTATATCATGCCCGCCGCCCTGGTGGGTGTGTTCGGCCTGCTCAATCTGCCCACCTTATGGTTGTTGGTGTTCATCTATTCAGTTACCTTGTTCTATGCTTTTATTTGGGTGATGAATTGGTCTGTCCGCAGTCATAGCCCGTGGGTCGATAAACTACTGCTGGTTCTGGGTGGCTACATCGCCGGTACTTCGCTCACCGGCGCACCGCTCATGGTGGCGGTGTATATGCGTAACGTCGCCAAGGACCAGCTGCGCAATACCCTATTCGTATTGTGGTTCATTTTAGTGGCGATCAAAATGGCCACCTTTGCCGCGGTCGGTGTCGACCTGCATCTGATGAGTGCGCTTGCCCTGTTGCCCATCGCGGCGGTCGGTCACGTTATCGGCCTCAAGACGCACGATGCGATACTCAGAAACGATCGGCATTTCAAGCGCGTCATGGGTGCCGGGTTGATGGTAGTGAGTATACTGGGATTGTGGGCGCTGTAGCCGTATGGCTGGGATGCGCTAATCTGATCACATTATCTTGACATCAAGCCCAACATCTATTTTGATAGCTGGGTTGTATGGGGCGCAGCGGCTTGCGATGACGATAACTTTTGGAAGGAAGCACACCATGAAACCCAGCGCTTTGTTGATATGCGGCCCTTTTTTATTCCTTTCGCTTCAGGCCGGCGCCGATACCGCCACAGTAACGATCAACAGCATCGATGAGCAAGGCGTAGGCGCGATTCTGGGAACGGTTGAGCTTTCCGATACCAGCAACGGCCTGGTCCTGAAACCGAAGCTGAAAAATTTAAGCCCGGGCAAACATGGTTGGCACATACACCAGACGCCGGACTGCGGGCCGGCGGAGAAAGACGGCAAGCCGGCAGCCGGCATGGCGGCGGGCGGGCATTTCGATCCGGCTACGACGAATAAGCACGCAGGCCCTAAGGGCACCGGACACATGGGCGACCTACCGGTGTTAGTGGTGGCAGCGGACGGCAAGGCGACCAAGGCCGTGACGGTGGCGCGGCTGAAGGTGACAGATATCAAAGATCGTGCCCTGATGATCCATGCCGGTGGCGATAACTACGCCGATGAGCCCAAGCCCTTGGGCGGCGGCGGCGGCCGGGTTGCGTGCGGCATCATCAAGTAACTTGGTTTGAACTATGTGTAGCAACTATTGTTTTTCCCAAACCATGGCCCTGAGTTGTGCCCTGGCGCCACGGATGGTACTTTAAATTGTACACACAACCCCGTTGTCCATAGCGAGAGCCCCGTCATGAAGATTCCCTATATGCGTAGTATTTCCCTGCCACTGGCCATCGCGGCCTTGTTTTTCGCCGGATGCAGCACCGCCAGGGTAGTCAGTTCCACCCAAGGCCCCAGTATCAGTCAGGCGCAGCAGGAGGCCTACAACGGGCCCAAGCAGCGCATAGCGGTGAAGGCGTTCGAATACAAGGCCGCGCGCGGCAGTCGCGACATCGGCAGCGGCATGTCGGACATGCTGGCGGATTCACTATTTAACTCTGGGCGCTTCATTGTGCTCGAACGTGAGAACCTCAAAGAGGTGATGGAAGAGCAGGACTTCGGTGCCTCGGGACGGGTGAAGAAGGAAACCGCCGCGCCCATAGGCGAGATCGAAGGCGCACAGCTCTTGATTCGCGGTTCCATTACCCAGTTCGAACCCAATTGCCGCGGCGGCTCGCTGTTGATCGTCGGTGCGAAACAGGCATGCGTGGCCATTAATCTGCGCATTGTGGATGCCAAGACCGGGCGCGTGGTCAATGCCACCACCGTGGAAGGCAAATCCACCACCGTCGGCGGTGGATTGATCTTTGCCACCAATCCGCTGCCCGTGGGGCTGGGTGCTTGGTCCAAGACGCCCATGGAGTCGGCGATCCGCGATGCCATCGACAAGGCCGTGCAGTTTATTGCCAAAAATAAGGTTTGACGCCGCACCTGTGAATCTTTATGCATAGGCCTACGCCTGCCGCGCACAGTCCAAGCTATCGGTTGTCCTTGCCTGTGGTCGTGCTTGCCGTGCTTGCCCTGGGGGGCTGCGCGTCGACTTATAAAGTCACCGGCGGGGAAAAAGGCGCGAGCATCACCGCGGCCCAAGCCGAAGCCTATGACGGTCCCAAGGCGCGCATCACCGTGGGCAACATCATCGACAAGTCCGGCGACGCCGGCAAGCGTTCTCTTAGCTATCAGTTAGGCGCCATGAATCGCCTATCCAAGATCGGCGATACGCCGGATACCGCCAGCGTCACCAGCGGTATCCGCGACATGCTCACCACTGCGTTGTTCAACAGCAATCGCTTCATCGTGCTAGAGCGCGAGAACATCAAGGACGTGCTAGTGGAGCAGGATTTTTCCGCCTCCGGCCGGGTAGGTGACGCCAGTAAACTACCCATGGGCGATGTCGAAGGCGCCGAACTCCTGGTGATAGGCGCTATCACCGGTTTTGATGCCGGCATCGGTGGCGGCGCGCTGCCCATTCCTATCCCCATCGGTCGCAACGGTGACTTCACAACTCTCAATCTCGCCTTCAAGCGCGGTTTCGTGTCCATGGACCTGCGCGTAATCGACGTTAAAACCGCGCGCGTGGTGTCCACCATAGCGGTGGAAGGCAAGGCCACCAAGTTTGGTGCCGGCGTCGGTGGCTTAACGCGCACCCGCAACAGCGGCTACATCAATTTGCCGGTGGTGCTAAGCGGTTTTAGCAATACGCCGGTGGAAAAGGCGATCAACAAAATGGTGGATGCCGCGGTGGATTTTCTGCTGACCAAGACCCCGGAAACTTATTTTCATGAACCAAGCCCAAGCGGCGGCAAGGGCGGTTGAGGGC
>JANOTM010000268.1:0-4151 GCA_031416355.1 Gammaproteobacteria bacterium | reverse complement strand
CCCCTTTTTTCCCGCCATCTGTGGCCGCCGGACGAGACCCGGGTACTGGCCGTGGTCTGGCAAATGTGGGCGCGCGGCGATTTCATCGTGCCCATGTTCAATGGGGTGTTCGTGTCCCAGCCTTCGCCGCTGCTGGCGTGGACGATACATCTGGGTTGGTGGATGTTCGGCGTGAACGACTGGTGGCCGCGTCTGGTGCCGGCGGTGTTTGCCTTGGCCAGTATGTTTCTGTGCGTGCCTCTGGCGCACCTGCTGTGGCCGGGTCGCGTGGATGTGGCGCGCTATGTGCCTGGTATTTTGCTGGGCGGATTTTTCTGGGCGATTTATTCTACGCTCCTGTTTACCGGCATGCCGCTGGTGTTCAGCACCTTACTTGCTGTTTACGCCCTGGCGTGGACCTGGCGCAAACGCGACCTGCGGGTGTGGTTGCTGCTGGGCCTGGCCCTAGGCTTGGGCATGCTCAGCCAGGGTGCGATGATTTATCTGTATGTCCTGCCCTTGGCGCTGCTGGCACCGTTATGGGCGAACGAAGGGCCGCGGCCTAAGTGGGGCTACTGGTACACGGATATTTTCAAGGCGTGCCTCATGGGCCTGGCGATTTTTCTGGCGTGGGCCCTACCCTTGGGTCTGCGCGCGGGGGCGGGCAACGCCGTGGCCGCGCTGTTTGTACCGCTCAGTCAGCAAACTCTGAGTATCTTTCCCCTAGCAACCCCCTGGTGGTGGTATCTTTTTCTTTTGCCGCTATTGGGGTTGCCGTGGTTTGTTTGGCCCTTGACCTGGATGCGGCTGTGGCACATGCGCGGTGAACGCCTGAATGCGGGTATTTTATTCTGCATGGTGTGGACGGTGCCGGTGATTTTCCTGTTGTCCCTGTTCGCGCTGCGTCAGCCGCAGTTCCTGTTGCCGTTGTTGCCGGCCTACGCCCTGGTGGTGGCCTACCTCCTGTTGGACGAAAACCTGGCGGCCCATCGCCACGATACCCTGGCCTCGACCATGATCTTTCCCATGATACTCGTGGGCGGCGTGCTCGCGGTATTTCCCGGGCTGCCGCGGGTGGCGTTTCTGCCGGACATATTATGGAGTGTGTCGCCGTTTGTGGGTGTCGCCATCATACTCGTGGGCATCATGCTGGCGTGGCTGCCTTTGCCCGAGGCCAAGCAACGCATCACCAGCATGGTGAGTGTGGTGGTGGTTGTGTCCAGCTTGATGCTACTGGTGGTGGGTTGGCGCTTTGATCCTATCCACGATGCCAGCGCCGTGACCACGGTACTCGCCAAGGTGCAGGGTGAACAGCGCCCGCTGGCCGTTACCGGCGAATACGCCGGCGAGTTCGATTTTGGCGCGCGCCTAGCACGTCCCATGCACGTGGTGAATGCCGACAACGCCGCCCTGTGGTTGATGCAGCATCCCCAGGGGCTGATCGTCAGTTTCACCCAGGCCGGCCAGCCATGGCCCGCGACCGATCTCCATCTCGTGTATGAGATTCCCTACGGCAATCAGGCGGTACGTTTATGGGGAGTTAAATCGGAGACACCGGCGGCCGGGTCCGTGGTTACGCCGGACGCTATGCTACCCCGTGGGCAATAACCCTGACACGCTTAAGCTTAAGGGAACCTCTAAAAATCGCTTCTCATGTAGCTTGGGTCAAGCCGGCCGCTCCAGCACATCCCTGTGCTTCGCGGCACTTGGACTTCCTGTCCATCGCGCCAGCGGCGGACCCAACAAAATCATATTGTTCGGCGGGTTTCGCTTCGCGAAGGGCAGGGATGCCCGAGTGCCGCGAAGCGCAGGGATGCGCGAGAGCGGCCTCCACCCACCCTTTGGATTATTAGAGGTTCCCTTAAGCGCATTTCCCATTTCCCCCGCTTTCCCTTAAGCTTGCGCAGCACATCGGGACATGGGTATGGATCTTTCGCCGTTACGCCTCAAGAAAAATGAAGACCGTCGTCTGCGTGCCGGCCATGTATGGGTATTCAGCAACGAGATCGATATCGCCGCCACGCCGCTGACCGGTTTCGAGCCGGGGCAGGCGGTGCGGGTCGAGGACGCCGGCGGCAAGGCCATAGGCGCCGGTTATATCAATCCCCATACCCTGATCAGCGTGCGGCTGGTGAGCCGGGATCCGGCGCAGTTGCTCGATCAGTCGCTGCTGGTGCATAGACTCAATGTGGCGCTGTCCTTGCGCGCACGTCTTTTTGATAAACCTTACTACCGTCTGGTATTCGGCGACAGCGACGGCCTGCCGGGGCTGGTGGTGGACCGTTACGGCGACATCGCCGTGGTGCAGATCACCACCGCCGGCATGGAACGATTAAAGACCGAGATTATTGCGGCCCTGGAAAAAGTCCTGCGCCCGGCCGGCATATTATTTCGCAATGACAGCGCCAGCCGCGAAGTCGAGGGCCTGCCCAGTTATGTGGAAACCGCCTATGGCGAGGTGCCGGAGCAGGTGTTGCTGGAAGAGCACGGCGTACGTTTTCACGCGCCGCTGATCGCGGGACAAAAGACCGGGTGGTTCTACGACCAGCGCATGAATCGCGGACGCTTGCGCTCCTACGTTCAGGGTAAAACGGTACTCGACATGTTTTGCTATCTCGGGGCCTGGGGCCTGCAGGCGGCCGCCGCCGGCGCCGCGCGCGTGGAATGTATCGACGCCTCGGCGCGCGCGGTGGAATGGACCCGCGCCAACGCCGCCCTAAATGGACTGGAAGACAAGGTAACGGCCCATGCCCTGGATGCCTTCGAGGCGCTCAAAGACCTGCGCGCGCGGCGCGAACGCTTCGACGTGGTGGTGCTGGATCCACCGGCCTTCATCAAGCGCCGCAAAGATATTAAGGAAGGGGTGCGCGCCTACCAGCGGCTCAACCAGATGGCCATGCAGGTGCTGGCGAAAGATGGCGTGCTGGTATCGGCGTCGTGTTCCTTCCATCTGAAACGCGAAGACCTGCAAGATATCCTGTTACAGACCAGCCGCCACGTGGACCGCTATCTGCAAGTGGTGGAGCAGGGGCATCAGGGACCCGACCATCCGGAACACCCGGCGATACCCGAGACCTCGTACCTCAAGGCGATCTTCGCACGTGTGTTGCCCAACTGATTCTTATTAATGGTAATGACCTATGCTTATAGCCCCTGACATCGACCCGGTAGCCTTAAGCCTGGGCCCCATCAAGGTGCACTGGTACGGCCTGATGTACGTCATCGGTTTTGCCTCGGTGTGGTGGCTGGCCGGGCGCCGCGCACAACGGCCGGGCTCGGGATGGACCACGGACCAGGTTGCGGACATCGTCGTTTACGGCGCCCTCGGGGCTATCCTCGGCGGGCGTATCGGGTACGTGCTGTTTTACAACCTGGATGTGTACCTGGCTAATCCTCTATCGATCTTGCGCGTGTGGGATGGCGGCATGTCGTTCCACGGTGGATTCAGCGGCGTGATGCTCGCCATGTGGCTGTGGGGGCGCAAGCAGAAAAAAACATTCTTAGAAGTCGCCGATTTTATCGCGCCGTGGGCGCCCATAGGTCTGGGCGCGGGACGCATCGGTAATTTTCTTAACCAAGAACTGTGGGGACGGGTCACCGATGTCCCCTGGGGCATGGTGTTCCGCGATGGCGGCAGTCTGCCGCGGCATCCGTCGCAACTCTACCAGGCGGCCCTGGAAGGGGTAGCGCTCTTTATCATACTATGGCTGTTTTCGCGCAAGCCGCGCCCGGTGGGTGCGGTGGCTGGCATGTTGGCGTTGTGTTACGGCCTGTTCCGATTTGGCGTGGAGTTCGTGCGCGAGCCCGATACCCAGCTCGGCTTTGTGTGGGGTGTATTCACCATGGGCCAGTTACTGAGTCTACCCATGATCATCGCTGGCGCCGCGGTATTGGCGTGGGCGTGGGCGTATGCGCGCAAGTAATCCGCCTTCAAACCACCAGCATCCTCACTCCTAAGCCCAGCAACAGCAGCGCGAACATCCGCCGTAAAACCAGCACCGGCAAGGTGTGCGCGAGGCGCGCGCCCACGGGCGCGAACAACATGCTCGCTATGCCTATGGCAGCGAACGCCGGCCAGTAGACGTAACCGCTGGCGTAAGGGATGGCCGTGGCGTGCCATCCCGTGACAATGAATCCGATGGTACCGGCAATGGCAATGGGCAGTCCGCATG
>JANOTM010000267.1:0-7836 GCA_031416355.1 Gammaproteobacteria bacterium | reverse complement strand
CTTCCGCCTTCGGCGGCGTGTTCAGCGTGGCCACGAAGACCTCGGACTTCTCCGCCTTCGTCGAAATGCTGCAGACCCAGGGCGACGTGCATGTATTATCGAGCCCGCGGGTCTCCACCATCAACAACCAGAAGGCCGTCATCAAGGTGGGGGGCGATGAGTTTTTTATTACCGGCATTACCAGTACGCCCAGCACGGTAGTGAACGGCCAACCTACGACCGAGGTAGAGCTGACACCGTTCTTTTCCGGCGTTGCCCTGGACGTGACGCCGCAGATCGACGAGAACAATAATATTATTCTGCATATACATCCGGCGGTGAGCGAGGTGGTGCAGCGTAATAAATCGTTCGTTATTAACGAAAAGGGTTCCACGCTGCCCCTGGCGGTAAGCTCCATACAGGAGTCCGATAACGTGGTGCGTGCCCAGAGCGGCCAGTTTGTAGTGATCGGCGGCTTGATGAAGGAGGGCAGCACCGACGATAATGCCTCGGTCCCCTTCCTCGGCAATATCCCAATAGTAGGCAACCTGTTCAAGCACAAACGCATTACCCGGATTAAGAACGAGCTCGTCATCCTTATTAAGCCGACCATCGTCGATGCCGGCGACAACCAGGCCTGGAGCAATCTGATCCAGGAATCCCACGGCCGGATGAAGAACCTCAAACATTAATGGCACGTCGTGCCGGCGTGCTGCCGTTTATATAGTTTCCACGGACAGTGATGACACGGAGCGAATGATGTATACCACGCACTTCGGTCTAGCCGAACTTCCGTTCACTATCACGCCGGATACCAGTTTCTTCTTTCCGCACTCATCCCATCAGGACGCCCTGAATACCCTGCTAGTGGCGGTGCGCAGCGGCGAGGGTTTTATCAAGGTGGTGGGGGAAGTGGGCACGGGCAAGACTTTGCTGTGCCGGAAATTTCTCGCGGTGCTCGAAGGCGAGTCGTTTGTCACTGCCTATATTCCCAATCCCTACGTCGAACCTATGACCCTGTTATTCGCGGTGGCGGACGAACTCGGTGTGGTCTATGAGCCCGGCATGCATCAGCATCAGCTGCTTAAACTCCTGGCGCAATTTCTTATTGATACCCATACTGGCGGCAAGCGCGTGATTCTGTGTCTGGACGAGGCCCAGGCCATGCCTACGGAAACCTTGGAGGCCCTGCGGCTGTTGAGCAATCTGGAAACCGAACGCAGCAAGCTGCTGCAAGTGGTGTTGTTTGGTCAACCGGAGCTGAATGAACGCCTGAACAATCCGGCGATACGCCAGCTCAACCAGCGTATCGGATTCTCCTGTACCTTGGGCGCGCTCAACCATGCGGATGTGGAATATTACATGGCGCACCGCCTGGGCAAGGCCGGCTATCGCGGCGCGCGCCTGTTTTCGCGCGACGCGGTGCGCTCATTGCACCGCGCCAGTCTGGGAATTCCGCGCGTGATTAATATTCTGGCACACAAGGCCATGATGGCAGGCTATGGCGAGGGCGCGCGCTATATTACCGACCGATATGTAAAGCTGGCGATCCAAGATACTGAATCAGCGCGCGAGCGCATGCGCCTGCGGCGCACACGTAACATTAAAATCGCCGCCGCTATATTGCTGCCGTTACTGCTTGCCGGCATCCTGCTATGGAGTCATCTACCATGAGTCTTATTAACAAGATGCTCAAGGACCTGGAGACGCGTCAAAATGCGCCCCTGGGCAAGCCGCCTAGCCGGCCTATTTTTCAGGATTTGCGTGCGGTGTCGGAAAATGGCATGCGACATCGATTGCTTCCGGTTCTGGTACTCGCCACCACGGTCTTGGCTTTGGCAGGCGCTGGATACCTCTGGACACAACGCCACCCGCAACCCGCCGTACTTGCTGTGCCCGCGAATAACGAGGTAGCTACGCAGACTGCATCCGCTAGCGACGTGCAACCGCAGGCAGCGTTGATACCCGCGGCGCCGGTGGAGGTGACACCAGAATTGGTGCCGGTAACGGAACCCGCACCTGTACTCCCACCCTCTGTGGCGGTCGCGCCGTCGGTGCCTGCATCACAGGTAAACGCGGATATTGTGCCGCTCGCCGCGGCACCGCCGGTTCCTGCCGTGGCCGCGACCGCCATCAAGCCGTCCAAATCCCGAGATGTCGCGCCTGCCCCTAAGCGCGTCGCACCCGTGGCAGTAGCACCGGAGGACAGCGCATCCGACATAGCCGCTAATGGTTCCATGGAAAAGAAAGCCATACCTCTCACACCGGAGCAAACCGCGGAAAACGCTTATCGCGCCGCCGCCCAGCAATTGCAGCAACGCCAGTTGATCGAGGCCGAGGCGGGATTCAAATCAGCGCTCGCCACCAATCCACGCCACGTAGCCGCACGCGAACTGCTCGCCAGTCTGCTGCTGGAACGCGCACGCATGGACGAGGCCCGCCAGCTGCTGGAACAAGGACTCGCCAGCGTGCCCGGACAGAGCGGCTTCGTCTCCTTGTTGGCGCGCATACACGTGGAGCAGGGCGCACCCGACACCGCCGTCACCTTGCTGGAACAGCAGCGACTAGCCAAACCCGACGCCGAAATCCTCGCCTTGCTCGCCACGCTTTATCAACGCAGCAGCCGCCACCCGCAAGCCATCGCCGCGTATAAAGATGCCCTTACCCTAAAGCCCCAGGAAGGCAAGTGGTGGGTAGGCTTGGGCATTTCCCAGGAAGCGATGCAGAACTGGGCCGAGGCGCGTTTCGCCTACGAGCGTGCACGCGACACCAATATCGATCCGCGCCTGGCGCGTTATGCCGAACAGCGCTTAGCCATCGTGCGAACGAAATAGCGTTTCTGTTCCCATCTATAGCCTAGGAAGTACCAATGCTTCGGTCATGAGCTGAGCACGAACAACTCTATAAGATCTAGCGGCGTTATCTGGTAAACAACTACTAAAAGGATGCAGCCTCCGCCTCCAGATAAGCCAGGCTCGCATTGCGGCCGGCCAAGTCCTGGTAATTCTCTAGCTTAGCCCAGCGCGACTGGTCGAGGCTGGCCATGGCGTCTTGCGCATCCTTGCCGTCCTCGACCATCTTGGTCATGTGTGTATGCAATAGCCTCAGATACTCGAGGGTGGAAAACTCGAAGTCCGCCAGTGGCGCCGGCTTGCCGTGGCCGGGCACGAAGCGCACGTCGCCGAACTCGCGTAGCTTTTCGAATACCGCGATCCAGGATTTAATATTGCCGCCGGTAACTATCGCCGGCAGGCGTCCGGAGTACAGCACGTCGCCGGCGTAGACGATCTTGTCTTGTGGGATATGCACCACCAGCGGGCCCGGTGTGTGGGCCGCGCCGTAGTGGCGCAAATGCAATGTCACGCCACCGAGATCCAGGGTGGTGTCGGCACTGAGGATTTTATCGGGCGCACCCGGTATGCGCACGCTGCCGGGTGGCAATGCCAGCGCGTTTTCCGCGCCCTGGGCGAACATGCCACCCATGTCGGCCATGCGCTGCGCCTCTGCTTGGTGTGCGACGATGAGCGCGCCGCGGCGCCGGAACACCTCGTTGCCCAGGAAGCGGTCGGGTTGTGAGTTGCTATTGATGGCGTATTTCACCGGCTTGGTGGTGATGCGCGCGATGTGCTGGAGCATTTCTTGCGCCATGGCCTCGGTATAGCCGGTTTCGATGACCGCGACCGCATCTTTACCTACCACGAAGGCGAGGTTCATGCGGTAGCCCTGGTTTTTCACGCTCGGGCCGCCATGCGGGCCTATCCAGGCATAGACGTGTTCGGACACCCGCGTCGGTGCCGGTAAAATAGGGTTTTTTGTCGGTGCCGCCGGTACCTGGCTATAAGGCAAGATACCGAGTATCAATAACAAGGCGATACGGAGATAGCGAAATGTAGTGTGGGCCATGGTAGTACCTCTCGGATAAGCGATGGGCATTTTTAATGTCGAAAGTATTTCGGTCGCATGCAGCTGAATTACTCCGACAAAAAGTTAAGTGAGTATCTCTATTGTAGGTGTTATACACTTTAAAAGGCGAACATTCCGCGAAATAGATATGGAATACCCTATATACTTCTCGCGTCTGTAAAAATCCGCTACCTGCATATTCTGATTCTGTCTCTGAAGGAGACTTTATGCATCCTGCCACCGACGGACTACGCACCCACTGGCGCGAAATCACCCGCGTGTTTCTCAAGCTCGGTGTCATGAGCTACGGCGGGCCGGCGATCATGGGCATGATGCAGGCGGAGATTCAGGAGCGGCGCGCCTGGTTGACTAAGGAGCGCTTCATCGACGGTTTGGCCTTGGTGAACATGCTGCCCGGTGCCGGCGCCACCCAATTGAGTATCTTTCTTGGGTATGCGCGCGCCGGCTGGTGGGGCGGGTTGATCGCCGGCCTTTGCTTTATCATCCCGGCATTTTTTATCATGCTAGCCCTTACCCTCGCCTATGCCCGCTATGGCGCCTTGCCCCAGGTACGCGGTGCATTCTATGGAATTAATCCGGTGGTGGTGGCGTTCTTCGCCGTCGCCGTGTTTCGGCTGGGACGCACTGCGATCAAGGACTGGAAGCAAGCGTTATTGTGCATATCGGGTGCGGCCGCCCTCGCTTACACGCCATTAGGTATCGTGCCCACGCTGTTGCTGGCTGGTTGCATTGGCGTCGCGTTATATGCGGCACCACGTTGGGGTGTGATAGCCGCGCTGACTACGACAGCGGGCTACGGCCTGGTGACAACGCTGCGACTCCAAGCCTCATGGTCCGCATGGCTGGGCGCCGCCACCGCCGGCGCTGTCCTCGCGCCCGGCATCGTCCAGGTCGGGATTTTCTTTTTTATGGTGGGCGCGTTTACTTTCGGCGGTGGGCTCACGATGCTGGCCTTTATGCACGAGCAAGTGGTGAATCAATTCCATTGGCTGAGTGCGCAAGAGTTTTTGGATGGTCTCGCCCTGGGACAACTTACCCCGGGGCCCATCCTGATGCTTGCGGCGTTCGTGGGTTACAAAGTGGCCGCCGTCGGCGGCGCGCTGGTGGGCGCGGCCGCGATCTTTTTACCTTCATTCCTTTTGATGCTCTCCGTCATGCCGGTATTCGAGCGTATACAGCGCATACATTGGATGAAGGCCGCCCTACGTGGCATCGGTCCGGTGGTTATCGGCATGATCGCGGTGTCGTTGTTCCAAATGTTGCCGAATGCGGTGCCAGACCTGCTCACGGCGGGCATCGCCCTGGCGACGATAGCGGTGCTGTTGATCTGGCGCGCGAGTCCGCTGGCGCTCATGGCCGGCGGCGGCGGGCTGGGCCTGGTGTTGAGTTAGGGGCACCTCTAAAAATCGTCATTCCCGCGAAAGCGGGAATCTATAGCTCATTGAATATGTTGGATTCCCGCTTTCGCGGGAATGACGGAATCACAATTTATAGAGGTACCCTTAGGTTCATTCGGAGTTAAGGCTCGTCATGCGCGCGCCACCACCCACACTTCTACCGCTTCGGCACCGGCGCGTCGTAGGCACTGGCTTAGGCTATCGGCGGTATGGCCGCTGGTCATGACGTCGTCGATAATGGCCACGCGTTTTCCATCGAAGCGCGTGCGCGCGACAAATGCGCCGCGCACGTTGCCGGCGCGTTGTTCCAGAGGTAAGCCGGTCTGGGTGGGGGTTGGGCGGATGCGGCGTAGGGTATCCACGGCGAGGGGGATCTTCAGTAACTTGGCCACGGGCCGCGCGATTTCCAGAGCTTGATTGTAGCCGCGCATGCGCAGGCGTGACGGGTGCAACGGCACCGGTACCAAGCAGTCAGGTAGGCGGGTGCCCCGAACAAAACGCGCCGCCATGAGCTCACCCAAGTGATGAGCGAAATGCAGTTGCCCGCTGTACTTAAGATGACGGATCATCCGGTCCACCGGTCTTTGATAGTGCAACAAGGCGCGGGCGCACTCGAAGTGCGGGCGGCGGCGCTGGCAGCGTCCGCAGGCTTGTTCGGCATGGGTGCTGGGGCCGGCGCACACCGGACAGGCATGATGTACATACGGCAGCGATCGCTCGCAGCCGGTACATAAGCCATGGCTTCGGAGGGTATGTGCGCCGCACAGCACGCAGCTCACCGGGAGCAGCCAATTCTGTAGCGATTTTAAGTACGTGTTAAGCATGGTATCCCTACCGGTTGACAGACTATCCTAAGCCGTTAGACTCGCGCCTTACGCACTGTAGCACTGATCGCTGCGTGTCGGCGAGGCCCCTCGGCGGGCCCTTGGACCCCCATGAAATCCCTGTACAGCCATCTACAAGATTTACGTGCGGCCCACCTCTACCGCCAGCGCCAGATCATGGACGGTCCCCAGGGTGTGGAAGTGCAACTCGACGGCGCCCGTCTACTGGCCTTCTGCAGCAATGATTACCTGGATCTCGCGCATCATCCGGCGGTGATCGCCGCGTTCAAGTCCGGCGCCGAGCGTTACGGTGTCGGGGCCGGCGCCTCGCATTTGATCAGCGGCCACAGCCGCGCGCATCACGCTTTGGAGGAGGAGCTGGCAGATTTTGTTGGCACTGCGCGTGCCTTATTGTTTTCCACCGGCTACATGGCGAATCTGGGCGTCGCCACCGCACTCATGGATAGGCATGGCACGGTATTCGAAGACAAATTAAATCACGCCTCCCTCATCGACGCCGCACGTTTGAGTGGGGCCAAAGTGAAACGGTATGCCCACGGCGATATGACCAAGCTAGCTGCCCAATTGACTCAGGCATCCGGTGAAAAACTCATATTGACCGATGGCGTGTTCAGTATGGACGGCGATATCGCGCCGCTACCGGCACTGTGCGCATTGGCGCGCACACATCAGGCGTGGTTGCTGGTGGATGACGCCCACGGCCTGGGCGTGCTGGGCGCGCACGGCCGCGGGTCGTTCGAGCATTTCGGCCTGCCGGTTGAAACGCCGGTGATGTTAATGGGTACCTTGGGCAAGGCGTTCGGCACGTTCGGCGCCTTTGTCGCCGGCAGCGACGAGCTCATCGAAACCCTGATTCAATCGGCGCGCACTTATATCTACACCACGGCGCTACCCCCGGCGGTAGCCGAGGCTACTCGCGCCAGTTTGAAGCTGGTGCGCACCGAACCTTGGCGGCGCGAGCTGGTGCGTGCACGCATAGAGCAATTCCAGCGCGGCGCCCGTACCCTAGGTCTGAAGTTGCTGGATTCCAACACGCCGATACAACCGGTGATACTGGGCGATCCCGACCAGGCCATGGCCGCCAGCCATGCGTTACGCGCGCGCGGCCTGCTGGTACCGGCCATACGCCCGCCCACGGTGGCGCGCAACAGCGCGCGTTTGCGCATCACCTTTTCCGCCGGTCACACCAGCGCGCACGTGGACCGCTTGTTGGATGGGTTGGCGAGTTTGAGATGAGTTATTTGCAAATCCGATGATTGCATTCTGGCCAGCCCGCAGCCGTTCCCTACGTATTGTAGTGATGCTCATAGCGGCCCTTGCCCTAGTCGCCGCGCATCCCGACGCGACAGCGCAACGACAAAAACCCAAACCCACCGTTGAGGCAGCGGACCTCGCCCAACGCATACACGCACAAATCAACAAGGAACGAAAAAAGCATGGCCTCACCGCGCTTGTCTGGAGCAATGACCTGGCACGGATTGCCGAAAAACACAGCCGCGACATGGAAAGTAGAAATTATCTCAGCCACGACAGTCCCGAAGGAAAAGGTTTTTCCTACCGCTATCGGCAAGGCAGGTACGCTTGTGAAATCCGTGTTGGCAGTTTTATTTATATCGGAGCCGAGAATATCGCCCTCAGCCATCTCTATAATTCAATGACAAGAGAAGATGGAATTGCCTATTACAACTGGA
>JANOTM010000266.1:0-4951 GCA_031416355.1 Gammaproteobacteria bacterium | reverse complement strand
ATGTGACGTACCCGGACTCTTATACGACTTTGACCCCGTCCCAGTAACCGCCCAGTGCGGCGTCATTGGTTAGAAGGGTCATCGGTTCGGCCATGCTCTGCGCGACCAGTAGGCGGTCGAACGGATCCTTATGGATAGCAGGCAATTGCGCGACGCCGTCGGCGTGTAGTGTGGTGATCGGTAGCTCAATGAAGCTCGATGCCGACAATGCGATCATGAGCGCATCGATATCGATTCTGAAATCCTTGCGCCCCAAACCCTGCTTGATGGCGATCTCCCACAGGCTTGCCGCGCTGTAGTAAATCTCGTTAGTGGACGCAAGCAGCTGGGTCTTTACCGTCCGCGGCAGCTTACGGCTGGCGGCCATCGCCTACAACAGTAGGTACGTATCTAGCAGGATGCGCATTACTTGCTGCCCAAGAATTCGGCGAGCGCATCCTCTGGCAGAGGCGTGTTAAAGTCATCCGGGATGCGAGCCTTACCATCGAGCAATCCGAGTTTGCGCGCGACGTGGACGGATGCAAGCGGTACGATTCGGGCGACCGGTTTGCCGGCCTTAGCGATGATAATCTCCTTGCCCCGAGACGCCTCTTCAACATAGTACGAAAGATGAGTTTTGGCTTCGTGGATGTTGACTTTCGGCATGGGGTACGCACCTCGCATAAACTAGACTAAGCCTAGTCCACTAATGGCAACGCGGTCAACGATTCTTCAGGCCCGGATCAGCGCGACGGCAACCGCTCCGAGACATCGCGTGCGAAGACCCTGCCCATATCCGCGAACGCCTTAAACTCCAGGGCGTTGCCGCTGGGATCGAGCAGAAATAAAGTGGCCTGCTCACCCGCCTGACCGCGAAAGCGGATGTGGGGTTCGATAATGAAATCGACACCGGCGTCGCGCAGGCGCTGCGCCAGCTGTTCCCATTCTTGCATGCCGAGGATCACGCCGAAATGGGGCACGGGGACATCATCACCATCCACGCAATGATGTTCCGCTACGTGTGTGTTAGGTACCACTCGATGCGCGACAATTTGGTGCCCGAAGAAATTAAAATCCACCCAATGGACATCGCTACGCCCCTCGGTGCACCCCAGCACCCCTACATAGAAGGCGCGCGCAGCCTCCACATCGTGTACCGGAAACGCGAGATGAAATAGGTGCACATTGGTCATGGTCATTTCTTTTCAAGGTCTAGTGCCGCGGAATTAATGCAGTAGCGTAATCCCGTGGGCACGGGGCCGTCGTCGAACACATGCCCAAGGTGCGCCCCACACCCGCTGCACATAACCTCGGTTCGACGCATGCCGTGGCTGCGGTCTTCATGGGCCTCGATGTTGTCGGAATTCAAGGGGGCGAAAAAACTCGGCCAACCGCTACCGGAGTTAAATTTTGTCTCGGAACTAAACAATTCAGTGCCGCAACCGACGCAACGGTATATGCCTTTTTCCTTGGCGTCATGATATTTGCCGGTAAAGGCGGGTTCAGTGCCCTTTTGGCGAGTGATGTGAAATTGCTCAGGGGAGAGCTGCGTCTGCCACTCTGCCTCCGTCTTGGTAATTTTTGTCTTCATTTCAAAACTCCTTGCGGTGCAACAATCTATTCCAGAAGCTGTGGCCTCTGTTTGGGACGAAACCGGCGCTATTACGTCACTACCTTTATAACTTCTGCACCTTAATTTCCCGAGTAATCTTTCGATTAACCTCATTATCTTAAAGAAATTATAAAAATCAATAGGTTAACCATTAATAACTACGGCAATTAATCTTTTGCCCAGCCCCTAGATATGGTATGGAAAGTGCAATATTCAAGGCAGAGATAAGCCGTATTCTGTCACGGCTTACAGGTTTTGAGAAAGGCAACCCTGATCGAAAGATTGGGGGCGCAAAGTCACCGGTCTAACGGGTGTAAGCCCTACGACAGCGGGATTGCCGGAACATGTACTCCCGGTAGCGGGGATGAAATGGTCTGTTAGGGCGATACTACCCTAGCCATTCCACTCTACTGTTTGCCAGTAGCCCCTATCCATTGCTGTGTGTCGACCGTGTGGTTCGAGAATTCACCACTGATGGAGTCGACCAAATGGAAAAAGCACGGAAAAGCAGCCGGTCCTTCGATTTGCCACAGCGCCAGACCACGCCGGTATCACCGTGGCGGGCCCAGGGCAAAATCCTCCTCGGCAATTGCTCCATGCGTTGCTCTACCTCCTGCATCCATGCAGTCGTCGCGCTATTCATGCTGGGCTTAAGCAGCAGCGCAACACACGCGGGCGATTTGAGTCTGCTGATCAACGGCAAGGCCTTTCACATCAACTCACCTGCAGGCACACAGTTTAATGAGCGCAATTGGGGTGCCGGTATCCAGTATGATTTTGATCCCATAGGTCGAAACAAGAATTGGATACCCTTGGCGACGGCTTCGGGCTTTCAGGATTCCTACAAGAATCCATCGTATTATGCGGGTGGCGGCTTGATGCGGCGCTTCGTGCCTTTTTCGTCGCTCAATAATTTTCATGTGGACACGGGAGTAATTGCTTTTTTCATGACCCGCGAAGACTACAAGGACAATAATCCGTTCTTCGGTATGCTACCCGTGCTGTCAGTGGGGACCCAACGGGTTTCGCTGAACTTGACTTACGTGCCCAAGGTTCATCCCAAGATGGTGCAGCTCGTTTTTATTCAGCTCAAGGTCGCGTTGGGGAAAAATAAAAACGAACAGTAATCGTTACTAGCTACCCTACACAAGGCGTTAGATTTCGCCCCACATGCGTACCAAATTATTATAAGCGGTGTTCACTTGCGCGGTTTCCGGGGCGTCGGGCGAGCTTCGCAGCAAGGTGTCACGGGCCTGAAGGAGCTGATATAGCAGCTCGCGCCTGGCCGGATCCCGCACCAAACTCTGCAGCCAGGTAACGGCCACTAGTCGCTCGCCCTGGGTGATCGGACCCACCTGATGCAAGCTGGACGCGGGATATATCACCGCATCGCCTGCCGGCAACTTCACTTCGTTGGTGCCAAACGCAGTGTGGATCATCAGCTCACCCCCAACGTATTTCTCCGGTTCATTGAGAAACACGGTAATGGCGATATCCGAACGATATAACTCACCACCGATGCCCATAATGGGATCGTCCACGTGTTCCCCATAGGCCCGGCCGGGCGTGTAGCGCGCGTAATAGGGAGCAGCCACCCGTAACGGTAAGGCAGCGCTGCGATACAAGGGGTGCTGCACCAGGCTGCCCATGACTATATTATTGAGATGTTCCAGCTGCAGCGCGTCCTTATCCAGCTCTTCGTTGTTCTTCACGCGCTTGGCCGCGCTGCCGGCGGATAGCTTGCCGTCTACGAACGGCGCGTTCGCCAGCAGCTTGCGCACCGTGCCCAATTGTTCTTGCGTTAGCACACCTGGAATCCGAAGCAGCATGGAGTGTCCTGTTTCTATGGAAAGAGTGGGTCAATCATTACTGATTGTTTTTTGACTGAGCCATTGGTTAAGACTGTACCCAATTAACCGTCTTTAACTTAGTTACTTTGCTGAAATGGCGGGTGTTATTCGTTACTACGACAGCATTCAAGCTGCGTGCATGCGCGGCAATCATCATATCCATTGCACCAATAGGCGCGCCGACACTGTCTAACTCCGCGCGGATGGTCGCATAGTGCATGGCCGCCGCCGCTGTCCAATCGTAAACATTGAGCAATTGTACAAACGCGTCGATAGCCTGTTGGTTTTTTACCCTAGCGGCTGACCTCTCCACCCCATAGAGCAATTCAGCGTAGGTCACAACAGAAATACATACCGCGTCACGATACTTTTCAAAATGTCGCCGCGCCGATGCCGGGCGATCCTTCATGATGTATATGCTCGTATCGGTATCGAGCATATACATTACCGCGGTCAAAACTTTTTCCGTTCTTGTAATGGCGGGTCGACGCGGCGCCGCATGTAATCGGCACTCGGCCGGGGACCATGTGCAAAATATTCGCGCCACGAGGGTATTTTGGGAGATAGAATGACTTCGTCACCTTCTTTCCGGACGTATACCTCATTGACATTAAAACGGTACGCTTTCGGCAATCGAACCGCTTGGCTACGGCCGCTGATAAATACCTTTGCTGTATTACGCGCCATTGTTTCTCTCCATATGAATGATATGTATCATAAAATATATACCAGTAAATACGACATATCAATAGCAATAGCAATAGCAATAGGCGCTACCTGTGCCAACGCTTAGCGGAAAAACAACGAAATTCCCGCGATTAAAATAATCCATGCAACCACTCGGCGGAACACCCTTTCATTTACTTTAAAGTGCAAATAATTGCTAAACCACAAGCTTACCATCAGAAACGGCGCCGAAATCAACATCATGCGGCCGATTTCCGGGGTGATGGTGTGATGGCCGATATAACCGGCGGCGCGCAATACATTGAGCGCCAGAAAAAAGGCGAGGGCGTAATTGCGCACCACCGTTTTTTCATCGAAAGTCGCCAGGAGTCGTGTCATAGCAATGGGGCCGCTGATGCCGAACAAGGCCTGGGACACGCCGGCCAAAAAATCCAGTGTGCGTGCGCCCATGCGACTCAGCCGCTTAAGTCTCGGAACGATAACCAGATACGCGCCGAATAGGGTGATGACGGACGCCAGCAGGCGCTGAAAAACTGGCGCCGGAAACCAGTAAAAAAGAGATAGTCCAGCAATCGTACCCAAGGCCGCGAACGCCAGCATGCCTAAAAGAAATTTAAAATTAACCGTAGGAGGCGAGCGCAACAGGCCTATGCTGCCCACGAGTATTTGCGGCAGCACCGAATAGATCACTAGAATTTTGGGATCGAACATCGAACTCAGTAGCGCCAGCATAAGTATGGTGCCGGCGAGGCCGAAGACGATCTCGAACGAGTAGGTCAGGATGCAGACGAGGATAAGAACAGCGATGTCCGGCATGGCAATT
>JANOTM010000265.1:0-12469 GCA_031416355.1 Gammaproteobacteria bacterium | reverse complement strand
GTTCGCCATCAAAAATGCCGTCTTTCCTATTACTCACTTTGGTTTGTGCGCGAGTCTGTGCCTCACGGGGTAGTGAGTTCTGTGTGGATTGTTTGTGGTGGCATGAATGGCATACAGAAGGCAGATATCTAAATACCCATCAGGGCTGCCACATGGATGGACCTGATCGAGACGGGATAACATCTTTGTGGAACGGCGCTGCGTAGCATCAAACACGAAAACTAAGAAGCTTCCTTCTTAAGTCTTAAGCTCGATGGCTTAGTCCCTTGACTGAAGGGTCCAGTTTACCGATACTACCGTAGCTTACCTCCAAACTTTCTTACAAAGTTGCACTTCTTATTAATCAAAATTTGAAACCACCAATTGTACTTAGTGTGGTGAATGGTTTGTACGCAGACACGAATCATAGGGAGCCTCTCATGATCAGATTGCTCGAAAAACTCAAACCAGAATTGAAGATCGCAGCCATTCGCTATTTGGCAGTTGCCGCCATCATACCGCTCTCCGGCTGCGCTTCTTCCGGCTTACGAGATCGCGATTCCGACCGAGGCGCAGCCATCGTTAAGGAAGACACGCTGGGTGACAGTTTTACCACAATAAGGTATCTCGATCAGGGCTGGAGTGAGTCCGATAGTCTGTGGTTCTATACCACTACCCAAGGTTCCAACTTGTTGCCTTATGATTTTTTCCTGGAACTGGAACAGAAAGACAAGCCCGAACCATTCCGTTCTAATGAAAACATTAACCGCTATCGCTATCTCCCGCAAAAACCCACCTCCAGCAACCCGGATGGGCTGCCGGTGGGGTTCGTCAAGGACGAATACAAAGGCAAGGGTTATATCGGCCCCACCTGCGCCGCCTGCCATACTGGGCAGATCAATTACCGCGGCAGCGGAATACGCATCGATGGCGGGCCCGCCGGCGCCGATATGGAAACTTTTTTGAAAGACATGGTGCGCGCGCTAAATGCAACAATAGAGAACGACCAGACGCGTCAACGGTTTGTCAAAAAAGTACTGGCGCACGGCAATTACGCCGCGGAAGACGACGTGATTCGAGACCTCAAGAAATATACCTTGCGCCTCACAACCTATACCCACATCAACCACAGCCCAACCGACTACGGCTATTATCGATTAGATGCCTTTGGGCGGATTTACAATCGCGTCTTGGAACATATAATCAGCCCAAGACAGCTGCGAATGGTGGTGCACCAGGTGCTGAGCGAGGATGAAGCAAAAGACATATTGAAATATGTCGATAAAAAAGACCTGATAAGCAGCGAGGAACGCGACCAGATCCTGGAACGCATCGCATTGCTGCCACCAATGCAGCAAGCAAGAATACGTCACAAACTCTATAACCCCGCAAATGCACCAGTAAGCTATCCTTTCCTATGGGATATTTCGCAGCATGATTATGTGCAATGGAATGCGCTTGCCTCCAATGCCGGATTGGGCCCGGTAGGGCGCAATACCGGTGAAGCCATTGGTGTTTTTGGCACCCTGGATTGGGAAAAGAAAAAGGGCTTCTCGCTATCCTCATTCATCAGTGGGCAGGGCTGGTTCGGCACCCACATAAAATTTAATTCCTCCATTAACGTGCGTAACCTAAGACGCCTGGAATCGCACCTCATCAAACTTCAATCTCCTCAGTGGCCGCAAGATATTTTCCCCGCCATCGACCCACGACGCGCCGCTAATGGCGAGAGAGTATTTAACCAGTATTGCGCGAATTGCCATGCCGAGATTGAACGCACCGACCCTGAACGACGGGTGGTCGCTCACTTATCCGCAGTCAGCGAAGTGGGTACCGACCCGAAAATGGCTACTAATAGCGTCAAATACATGGGTTACTCCGGCATTTTGCGCAACCAATATGTGGGTACCGGCGTGGGTGACATACTCATCAATGAACGCGCACCGGTTTCGGCACTGCTCACCAAGACCACCTTGAGCACCGTCGCTACACCCGATCCCGACAAAATATTCTTAAGGCGCTGGGCGGAATGGAGTTACGATCTCGTTAGTTTATTTTTTGATAACGAGATCAAGCCATCGATCAAGCACGGTAATTACGTCGCGGATGCCACGGTCAATCCCTACGCCTCCCTGTTTTCCTACAAGGCGCGTTCGTTAAATGGCATTTGGGCGACCGCGCCATATTTACACAACGGCTCGGTGCCGACACTTTACGATTTGTTATTGCCGAAAAAACGCCCAGGTGATCCTAGCGACGGCGAGTATCGACCCGATGAATTCGAGGTCGGCTCGCGTGAATTTGATCCAGTAAAAGTGGGGCTTAAAAGCAGCGGCTACAAAGGCTTTACTTTCAAAACCAGCCTCCCCGGCAACAGTAATGCGGGACATGAATATGCATCCGGATTTACTCCGCAAGCGGATGGCACCAAGCTGGAAAAGTTGGGAAAGGAAGACCGTTTGGACTTGCTGGAATATTTGAAGCAGCTGTAATTTTCGTGCGCCACCAGATCTAAGGGGGTCCACCTGTCCACGGGTCGGACGCCGAATGGCGTTTACTTAATGCAATCACCAGAACTTTTCGTCCGCCGAGCCAGGGAGAGCAAAGCGATGACGAGAAGCCCCCGATAACTGGGTAGGGACTTAAGCGTAGAGTCAGTGTGGCGAATCCCCGACGCAGGACGGTCACGGCTAAGAATACGCCGCGAGCCCGTGGCACAGGGAATGTGCCAAGTGTTTACTGAGGGCCGCGGCACTACGAAGTCTCGCTTGGTTCACACTATCTGCTGTTGAGGAAACGGAGTTGTTCAGCCCTAGGGCGGCAGGCGTTGTATTTTAAAACGTTAAATAATGCGCAAGAAACGAAAAGACTTTCTGCTGATTTTTCTAGTGCTTGCCCTGCTTAACGCATGCACCTACGAACATGAAATTCAGAAACTGGAGGAGTATAGCAACATGGCGCTGTCGCCCGACGGGACGCGCTACGCCTATCTGTACCACGTTATGCGTTACCGCCGGCCCAGCGGCATTAGTAAATTCCCGGATGGCGGAATCTCGCTGTATTTAGAGGACCGGGTGACGCTGATGCTGTGCGATGCCAAGGGTCACGATACGGGGGGGTGGACCATCGATACAGAATAATTGTAAGCAATCGTCTGTGGTGCAAGAGCTGCCGTTCAAATATAAGCCCAGACTCAGTCACATGTCGATCGGACATACCAGATTGCGATGGCTTACTCACCAACGTATCGCCTATGACCTACGATCGCCCTCGGTAGTACTAGACAAGGGAGAAGTCGACATCCCCGGACATTGAGGTTCTCGAAGGGAAGTAGAAATGAAATCAAGGAAGAGGAGTTATCCCCATGGTTGCAAAAAACGTATTCTCGCTCGCCATCGTTTTCTCTATGGATACTGGCGCCTGGACAGTGATTACTATGGCCTGGATGTCACACCCGAAGGCGACCTGGTACATCAACAATGATTAATGTCTGGGATTCCGGCCATCGGCAAGGGCCCGCCATTGGTCCGGCATGGCCCGTGGGGCCTACACATCTGTGGTCATACCTACGTAGAATAGAAGATAGCAAGGCGGGCGCTATTATAATCAACGGGTTGTATAGACACCGTTAGGCCGGCGTGGATCGAGTAAGCCGCGGCAGGCCGGCAACGGAAGGTAGAAATTCAGAATGAATTCAGGGAACCTAAGGCGGCCGCCGATGCAAGGGCCGGTATTGCGCGCACGCCGCACCGGGACACGTGCGCCCAAGCCTTTGGATAGTCGGGGAGCGCGGATAGAAGCCAGGCTGGGTAGTTTTGCCATGGGCATTATACTTATCGCCGTGGTGATGATCGGCGCCGGCATGGCCGATGTGTTGTTCCGGCATCTCGATAGCCACCGCTGGGCCAAGGCTGCCACCGACTTATTGCTGATGTTTAGTACCTTGCTCCTCGCTTTTAATGCGCTCGTTCACCTCTGGGTCCGCAGATCTTTCCAAAAAAGCCAGATCAACTATGTCCCGGTGGGTACCGGCGCCTTGGAGACCTATTTCACCCGGGCACCGGCCGTGACCATACTCATCCCGTGCCAGAACGAGGATGAGACCATGCTTACCCGCGCCTTGATGTCGGCGGCGTTGCAGACCTTTCCCCAGCGGCGCGTGGTGTTGCTCATCGACGATCCGGCGGTGGCGCGCGCCTTAACGCGCAAGCTGCAGCAGTCTCTGGTGGAGCCGGCCGACAAGTTCGCCCAGGCGCTACGGGAGTTTCGCGAACGCCTGGCCCAGGGACCGCTGGACATGCACATGGAAGTACGGCTCCTGGCGGAACTCAATCTGGATGCGGCCGAGTGGTATCGGCGTTATGCCCAGCGCCACCCCGGCGACGATCACGTAGACAGTCACTTCGTCGAGCATGTACTGGAGCGCCTATGCAACGAACACCTGACGCGCGCGCAACGCTGGCAGAGGTGTTTTGTCCATGGGCTCACGGCGCCGAGCGCCGAAAAGATAATCCGCGAATTTCAGCGTCTGGATGCATTATTTTCCGCCGAGATCACCAGTTTCGAACGCACGCGTTATGCCAATCTGTGCCACGCCCCCGGCAGGGCCAAGAGCCTCAACAGTTACATAGCCCTCACCGGCAAGAACTTCCACGAACGCCTGGAGGGCGGGCAACGCTATTTGGAAGAGGGGGATTATTCCGGCACTTATTTTCACATACCGGACGCGGATTATTTTTTGGTGCTGGATGCCGATACTTATATTACGCCCGACTGTACCGCGAAACTCACGCACTCCATGCAACAGGCGGGCAAGGAAAAAATCGCCATTACCCAAATTCCCGGCTGTCCCGCGCCCAACGCCGGTGTCATGCTGCAGCGGGTGGCAGGCGCGCTGATGGATATGCGCTATGTCATGCAACAAGGTTATGCACAGCACGCTGCCGCCAGTTGGACCGGCGAGAGCGGGCTGATCCGCACATCGGCGTTACGCGAGTTGGCGCACGTGCACTCGGAAGCGGCGCTGAGTGTTACGCGCTATTTTAACGATGGCTATACCGGCGAAGGTCCGGGCACCACCTTGGACTTATTACAGCGCGGATGGGAGGTGACGAACTATCCCGAACGTCTCGCTTGGACCGCCAGTCCCTCTGATCCGGCAGCCTTGACGGCGCGTTATCGGCGTTGGCATGACGGCGCCTTTATGGTCTTGCCGCGACTGTTTGGTTATTTTCTGCGCAGGCGCGCCGCTAATGGCGCCTCTGGCCTTGCGGGTGTGTTGCGTGTCCACTATCAGACAGCGACGCTTACCACGAATATCTCACTGCTTATTGTTTTATCCCTATCATCCCTGTCGATACCGCGCGCATTTTACAGCGCCTGGCTGGGCGCGGCGGTATTGGCATATGCATTGCCTCTGGCGCGCGATCTGGTCCGGGCTGGTTACCCTTGGAGCGATTTCCTGCGCGCCTATGCCATGAAATTGCTACTGATCCCGGTGAGCCTAGGCGGTGTGATCACGTCTCTGCACAAGGCATGGACTCATACCAAGGCATGGCTGCAGTACCGGCCCAAGCGACGCGACCGTATCGATGACAACCCGGTTTATCATCTTGCAGCCTACGGTCTGCTGGTATTATGGTTTGTGCAGGCAGTTATCGCGCTGACCGCGGGCCGCTGGGTGCATGGCCTGCTGGTGGGCATCAACGCCGCGTTTTTATTGTACGCCGTGGCGGGTTACATCGGGTTCAGCGTCGGCCTGGACAGTATGCAAGCGGCCCTGCGCCGGCGTCGGCGCAGCTGGCGGGAACGGCATGCCGCACCCGGCTTGGTGATGGAGGCCGGTTTCTCGCGCGATGACGCCGCGGAGGAGGAGACCAATAATCACGACCGCGATACGGACATGGACGCATTTGTTTCCGACGCCCACGGAGACTCCGCGAACCAATTGCGCCAGGAAGCCACCCGCTCCCGGCGCGTGTTGGTGCCCGAGGACGAACTGCCCCGGCATTAGCAGTTGCTGCGACGAGACTTTTTCCGTGGAGAGTAGAGGTAGGGTAGGCATCGCCCACCAGACACTTAGTTAAAGCTGTCGAAAATATCGGTCATCTCCGTGTTGCCCGCCGGCCCTATCAATGATGCGTACAAGTAAGGTTCCATCAGGCCATGCGCAACTATATTCGCCACCCCTCCGATATCCCCATCCATGTTCTGCCTGCGGAACCCGGCGTGGATGATACGCAACCGCTGAACGACATTAGCCACGGTGGCCTATCCTTCTATTCGCGCACGGCGCATGCGCTGGGCGTGGTGATACGCTTGAAAATTCCGCTGGTTACCCCGGTGTTTGAGGCGCTTGGCAAGGTAGTGTGGTGTCGCGCGAGCGCGACCGGTTTTATCGTCGGTATCGAATTTCTCGATAGCGTGGATATGTTCCGGGCGCGCATGGTAGAGCAGATTTGCCACATCGAACACTATAAAAAAACCGTGCGTGCCAACGAGGGGCGCGCGCTTAGCAGCCAGGAGGCCGCGCTCGAGTGGATAGGCAAGTACGCCGAGGGCTTTCCCTTGCAGGACGATGAGGCTTAGGGATGCGCCGAACAAATTTCCATGTCGAGCCCTGCCACTAGCGGAGCGAGGCGGCTTGCTCTCTACAGATCCCGCTGCCCTGATAGCGTGATATCGACGCGACGACTCAAGCCAAAGCACTGTATGCGTTCCTCACGCGGCATACTGGCCGGGCAGTCCCGTGGCGGACGCGGGTCGGCGCCGATGACGCGCACGTTGATCATGGAGCGGTCTATGCCCGATGCGGCGAGCGCTTCACGCGCATAGGCGGCGCGGCCTTCCGCCAGACGGATATTGCGCTTGGTGTCACCCATGGGATCCGCATAGCTGGTGATCTGCACGGCCCGAGGGTGGTAGGTCGGTTGGAGCACGGAATTACCAAGAAACTGCTGGAAAGTCGTACGCTCGCCGGCACTCACACCCTCTTCGTTGCTGCGGTCAAACTCAAACAACACTCGGTGGTTGTAGGTATAGCCCACCTGTATCGGCTCGTCTGGCTTGAACGACGGCGCGTAGCGGCAGCCCTCCGCGCGCTCGGAAAGATTCACGATATCGGGCGACACGCAATCCCACTCCATGCGCAACTCCGTGGGCCGGAGTCGCCACAGCACGCGCGCCGTCGGCCGCCCGCCCGCGCGGTATTCAATCGAGCCGTTTTCCAGCAGCCGGGTATGCGGCGGGGCCGGCATGTCCGCATCCTCGAACTTTCGCGGCAGGCTACCGTTGGTCATAAAGTATTCGGTGACGGCCACTCGCGCCATTTGCAGGTCGAGTATCATGGCCCGCACCTCCGTCGCAGATATTGTCTCCCCCGTGACCGCGGGAGCCGCCGGGTTCGGTGCTACCTGGGCCCACGACCAAAGAGCGTGTAATGGGTTTGAGGTATCCGGTGTGGTTTCAAAGTAGCGCCACTGCAGCATCAACAACACCCCAGCCAATATGCCTAGGACGAGCAGATATCGTTTCACTAATGGTGTCTCCCGTGTGTGATGGCTTAACAAGGTGTTTTACGGCGCCGCCCAATAAGTATGGGCGCGTAGTGTGGATGCGGGTTTCGCCCCGGTTGGGACGATGATACTCAAGATTAACCCGCGCCGCTCGGCCGTGTCAGCCCAGCTCTTGGCGCGACTGGTAATCTGGCGGTTCGTGGGCGCCGGCAGCTTTCAGTAACTTGACGATGGAGGCGTAGCCTTTGTCCGCCGCGAGCACCACGGCGGATTCATCGCCGGTGGTGGTGATATCCACGTCCGCGCCTTTGTCTAACAGTGCCTGCACCAAACCGAGATTGCCCGCATCCGCCGCCATCATCAGCGCGGTGATGCCGTTGGCTTCGCGTGCGTCCGCGTCCGCGCCGTGGGCGAGCAATACTTTGGCGGTGTCGGTGTGGCCGTAGATGGCCGCGAAGATCAGGGCGGTGTCGCCTTCCGCGGTGCGCGCGTTGACGCCGGCGCCGCTGGCGATGAGCATTGCGGCAATTTCCGTGCGCCCGCGGGCGGCGGCGATCATCAAGGGCGTGAGGCCGGCGCGGGTGTAAGTGCGCACATAGGCGCCGTTATCGAGCAGTATCTGGACCATGGACTGATCACCGGTGCGGATGGCGTACATGAGCGGGCTCATGCCGGACTTGTCGGTGGTGTTTACGTGCGCGCCCTGGGCGATAAATACCTGCACCGCCCCGAGGTTATGTTCGCGCACCGCCTGAATCAAGTTGGCAGGGTGAACCAGCGTGCTAACCGATGCATCTCGGGACTGTATGGCTGCAGTACTGCAACCGAATAATGAAAACAGCAGGAAAAGCGGCAGTAGCGAGATATGTGATCGCAGCATACGGGCACCCCCACGGTTGCTAATGACTTACACCGTGCCCGGCGGTCTGAGTCTGGCGCCTGGGCCCGGTTTCTAGCTTAAATGCTGCAAGAATCGTTCCGGTCAGTAAGCCGTGAGTGAGTATGTACTCACTTATAAGGGCTTTGGCATTGGGCTGTGGGCGGCCTTGATACTGACGAAATTCCCAGAAATTATCGGTGCGCTACATCGCGGAGAAAGCATGTGTCCCATTTATTCTCATCTTTTGATCGGAGGAGGGGAGCGTGGTGTTCCTGCCTACTTTATGATCAGGAATACCATAACAAGCGTGCAGTCCTCATCATAACCATGCAAATCGCGCGCTCGGTTCAGCTAATGTACTGCTAATTAGATGCTAATTATGGCAAAACTAGCAGTTCCAGAATCGGCATGAAAATACCATTGTCGCCACCGCCCTGGTCAGCGCTATTGCCCAGGCTCGGGCCTAAGGAATTGCTCCGGGTGCTGGGCTTTAAGCTTGGTCCCCTGGTCGCGGGCCGGTATTTTCTGGGATGAACTGCGCCACCGCACACCGCCACAGGGCCTTTCCCACGAGGTCTGGTGGGCGGGCATCAAGATCGCCCGGCAGGGGCTCCTCAAACCATTGCCGTTTCAGGACAAGCACAAGCGTCCAGTTCTTTTCGGCATGCCCGACCCGGTGTTGCGCGCGCTGCACGACATCGACCGGCGCGTGGGCGGGATGGTGGCCATGGACAAAGCTATCGTTTCCGGCGAAAACCGGGATCGTTATCTAGTCAGTTTGCTGATCGAGGAAGCGATCACATCGAGCCAGCTTGAGGGTGCCGCTACTACAGGTGAAGAGGCCAAGGCCATGCTACGCAGCGGGCGCAAGCCGCGCGACCGCAGCGAACGCATGATACTCAACAACTTTCTGGTCATGGAGCATATCCGCGAGCTGCGCGATGAACCGCTGAGTCCGGAGGTGGTGCTAGGCATGTATCACATGATGAGCGAGGGCGCGCTTGACGATGCCTCGGCCGCCGGCCGGTTGCGCCGCAAGAACGAAAAGATCCGTGTCATGGATGCACAGCACTCAGTGGTGTTGCACGACCTGCCCGAGGCGGCAAGTTTGCCGGAGCGGCTGAAGCGGTTCCGCGCTTTCGCCAACGAAACGGACGGCGAGCCGTTCGTCCACCCGGTGATCCGCGCTATCCTGCTGTACCACATGCAGGCGTACGATCACCCGTTCGTGGATGGCAACGGCCGGACGGCACGCGCGCTCTTTTATTGGAGCCTGGCGCGCTCCGGTTATTGAGCTCATGGAATACGTGTCGATCTCGCAGCTCATCAAGCAGGCGCCGGCACAATATGGGCGCGCCTACCTGCTTAGCGAAACCGACGACAACGACACGACCTATTTCATCATCCACCAGTTGTCGGTCATCGAGCGCGCCATTGAGGCGCTGTACAGCTACCTCGCCCGCAAGACCGCCGACCAACGCTCGGCCGAACGCCTGCTGCAACATGCGCCAGGGCTTGCCGACCAGCTTAACCATCGCCAGGTGGCGCTCCTGAGCCACGCGCTCAAACACGCTGGGCACGGCTACACCGTGGAGAGCCACCGCCGCTCGCACCGGATTACATTGCAGACCGCGCGCACCGACCTGTTGCGCCTTGCACACTTTAATCTCCTCGAACAGCGCAAGCGTGGCCGCGCTTTCGTATTCTATGCGCCCGAAGACCTGCGCCCGCGCATCGAATCGGCTGCCCGCCGCTCCCGAAGAGCGAAACGTGGCACGGGTTAACGACCTTATGCAGTCATTCGCTGTGACGATTCGAGACAGTGTCCGTTACCACGAGAGAGCGAGTGAGGCCGATATTTAATGAATTGCGCCAGCCAAGGGAACCCCTACGTTTCTGACTCCGAAAACGCATTAATATGGGCTACTGGAGTCCGGTTTTAAGTTATCATTCTCTTGAAATCGAATGAGAAGGGCAGGTCCGACTTCGATCTACCGCCTGCTAATGCATCTCTGATACTGTCAAACTAGACTCAAAAATACGTTGTATTTTTGAGTCTAGTTTGACAGTATCAGAACTCAACATGAATTGACCAAGGGGCTCATAACGACGATGCGTAAGGATTTTTTGTTCGGTCTGTCGCTTTGTGTGCTTGCCAACATGTCTGGCGTCATAGCCGCAAACGCGGCGCCCAAGAAATTTATCCCAACGTTCTTTGTCCAGTATGCACCGATCATTCCGGGCGACGAATTGGCACTTGGAAAATTTGATCTGCTTGATCTCGACCGCTCGATGTACGACGACGTGGCGGTAGGACAATATCCAACTTCGTGGGCTGCGATACGTGCCGTTAACCCACAGACCCAGATTTACCTGTACCAAATGGGGCCAGAGGCATCGAATTATCACGATACACAGTTACCTCAGTACCTCAACGGTCTTGGCCGCTATGATGTATCGCGCGGCCACACAATGGGGAGTCTCAACGGCAATAATCCTGGCCTATTTCTGCTCGATGCGGCCGGGCAACGTTCCTACAACATGGCTTATTCCACACCCGCGAATAATCAGTACTGGTATTTGATGGACTTTGGAAACAGTCTGTACAGGTCTTACTGGATTGAGGCTACGGTTGCAGACATCGTTGCTCAATCATGGGTTGCCGATGGCATATTTGTCGACAATGCCGTGGCATTGAACTGGGGTGGATATGCAGCACCCGTTAATTACCCCACCAACGCATCGTGGTCCTCGGCGATGAATGCGTTTGTGGGCGATATCACCACTGGCCTGCATAACAATGCCCAGAAGGCATGGTTTAATCGCGGGCAAACCGTATCCGCGGATGGTTACAACGCGTGGCTGGCATTGGACGGCAGCGCCACGCCTCCCGATGTCATCATGGAGGAAGGCGCATTCGCGGTGTCCTGGGGAAGTGGCGTAACCCAGTTTTATCCTGAAGTGAATTGGCGCCGGCAAGTCGATATCATGGGCGCTGTCAAGAATTCAAAAATAACGTTCTTGAGCCATACGAAGCTTGATCGTGATCAGAATGGTTTGGATAACTGGGGTAAGCCGGTAACGTTTTGGCAAACGCTGTGGTACTCCATGTCATCCTTCCTATTGGGCAAAAATGCGCAGTTGGACAATGCCTATTTCATGTTTCTGGGTGATGCCACGACATATAACAGGATTTGGTGGTTCAATGAATACGAAAAGATTGATCTGGGTGACCCGGTAGGTCCATACACGGTAGCGCGAGTTAATACCATTAACGAAGTGGGTGGAACAAGAGAAGTTAATGTCTACTCGCGCGAGTTCACACGCGGTTATGTGTATGTAACGTCGGCTGATCCCGCTGCTTTCACTACGGACAATTGGGCAACATGGGCCTATCGCTCAGAGGTCGCCACCATAAGCCTGCCTCAGGCAACAAAAAAATTGACGCATGAGACCCTAACCATACCGATAGTCGATCTTCCAACGGTTTCAACAGTCAACTTGGCGAGTCATCAGGGTGCAATCCTGTTGAAGGTGGCCGATCTAGCGGTCACTGTGACCGGCACACCTAACCCGGTCCTGCTAGGTAGTATGATCACTTATAATGTCAGTGTGACTAACAACGGTCCCAGCACCGCGTCGGCCATAGCACTAAGCGGGCTGACGGGTTGCATTCTTTCATCGAGCGCTATCCCAAGCGGCGGCGGCACCAGCTGTTCCATATCCGTTCCCGCTACCATGGTCGGTGCGGTTTCTCAAACTGTCAGTGTAAGTGCTGCTGAGTTTGATCCCAATACTGTCAACAACACTGTGTTGGTAACCACTGCCGTTAATGCCCCCGACCTTGTTGCCACGACCGTGAGCGCCAACAAATCTGACAACAGGGTGTATGTTTCGGACACGGTCGTGAACCGCGGCAACGGCGACGCCGGCGCCTTCACCATCGGTTATTATCTCTCCACCGACACCAACTACAGCAGTAACGATCTTGCGCTGGTGAGCGGTAAGAATGGTACTACACCGTGCACCCGCACGGTGACCGCACTCGGTCCCGCAGCGACCAGTGGTATCACCAGCAAGGCCTGCTACAAGCCTG
>JANOTM010000264.1:0-1951 GCA_031416355.1 Gammaproteobacteria bacterium | reverse complement strand
AGTGCGGCGATCTGGTCGTCGCTCACTCCACTGACCGCGGCCACAATCGCGTGCGTTTCTTCAATGGATAAGCGCAAGTCTTCCCAACCCACCGCCACCAAACGCTGCGAGGCAATGGCGCGCAGGAATGCTTGCGGAGGTTCTGTGCGGCTCACCAATATTATATTGGCGTCGTCGGGGGCTGCGCCCATCGCATGTTCAAGTAACTCGCAAAATACGGAGGAGGCGGTCGCTTGGTGCATGTCGTCGAAGACCAGCACGACATCGGCGGGAAGATGACTGAATAGCGCACGGAAAAAGCGCCGCGCAAATCCCGGCAGGTCGGCCAGGTATTCCGGAGTGAGCAAGGGCAGCGTGATATCTTCACGGTGCATGCCATGCGTCACGGCCTGATGGAGATAGTAGAAAAAAGTCGCAGGATCAGCGTCGCCGCCATCCACTTGATACCAAACCGTCGGGTGCTTGCATGCCTCGACATAACTCGCAACAAGCGTGGTTTTCCCCGATCCCGGGGGGCCGTTTACCCAGGTCGCAGTATGCTTACAGTGTTCATCCAGCAAAGTAAAAAGGCGGGTGCGCGCCAGTGTTCCAAACAGGCGCGGACGCATTAGTTTTGCCGGTAATCTCATTCTTTGGGTCGTCCCATCGGTTAGTCAACAATCCATAACCAGGCAAGCGTAAGCGTAAAGAGCGTAAAGGGGACGGAGGGGAATGGCACTTACTTAACCCCCAACTCCTTGAAGCAAAATAAGAAGGGCCGGCCCAAGCAGTGATAAAGTGGGGTTGCGAAACCATCCATCCATCACTCCAGGAGCCAGCCCCCCCCATGCATCCTAATCCTCGCGTGCGCGCGCAGCAACAACGGGTTCGTCACCGTGCCGATCAAAGCGACGCCTTTGCCTTCTTCAACCTGCTCACGAGCCCGGCGCTGTTGGATGAAGTGGAATCGCTCCTGCCCGAACACCGCGAACGGCTGTTTCCCCCGACCGAGACGCTATCGATGTTCTTATCCCAAGCCTTGAGCGCCGATCGATCCTGTCAACGGGCGGTGAACGAAGTGGCGGTCAAGCGCCTGATCGGCGGTCTGCCCCGACTGAGCACGCACACCGGCGCCTACTGCCGCGCCCGGATGCGACTACCCGAGACGATGTTGTCGGGTCTCGTGCAGCACACCGGGCAAATGATGAGTGCCAAGGCGCCGCACCCGTGGCGCTGGCGCGGCCGCCCGGTGCGGCTGGTCGACGGCACGACACTCGCGATGCCCGACACCCCGGCGAACCAAACCACCTACCCGCAACCCCGCAGCCAGGCGCCGGGACTGGGCTTTCCGCTGTGCCGATTCGTGGGAATGGTGTGCCTCGGCAGCGGGGCCGTGCTCAATGCCGCCATCGGCGGTTATCGCGGTAAGGGAAGTGACGAACAATCCCTGCTGCGAACCTTGCTCGATACGCTTGAGTCCGGCGATTTGCTGCTCGGGGACGCGTATTACGCCAGCTACTTTCTGCTTTGCGCCTTGCAGGAACGCGGTGTCGAGGCGGTGTTTGAACAACAGGGGTCGCGCCGACGCTCAACCGACTTCCGCCGCGGTCAACGGCTCGGCGCGCGCGATCACCTGATCGAACTGCGCAAACCGAAACGCAAGCCCGCCTGGATGACCGACGCCCAGTACGTCAGTGCCCCGGAGACGTTGGCCGTGCGGGAACTCGCCACCGGTGGCAAGATTCTCGTGACCACACTCTTGTGTCCGAGAGAGACACCCAAAGCGGCCCTGAAAGCGCTGTATCGCGAGCGCTGGCACGTGGAACTTGATCTCCGCCACATCAAGACCACCCTCGGCATGGAGACGTTGAGTGGCAAGACGCCGGCGATGGCACAAAAGGAAATCTGGGTGTATCTGCTCGGCTATAACCTTATCCGATTGATGATGGCACAGGCGGCCACCCTGGCCGAC
>JANOTM010000263.1:0-7708 GCA_031416355.1 Gammaproteobacteria bacterium | reverse complement strand
GTATTCCGCGCGTAATGCCATGAGGCCGGGCATTTCGCTTTCGGCAATGGCGATTTCCTTGCGGCCCCAGTCGGCGAGCTTGATATCGGCGACTTTGTAGTCGGTGAAATTCGGATTAACTACTGCGTTCATGATGCGTGCTCCTCGATCAATTGTTTAAGAATTCACCGGCTCCCTTCTGGCTTTGGGAGCCGTTGCGTGCTACGCGCGCATTTCGTTTGATCGAGCGCCGTTTTTTAACCGACGTTCTCTCCGAGCCTGGCAGGATAGACCTGTCGCAACGCTCCTCGGAGAGCAACGCCTCGCCGCGTATGCGGCGACATTAATTAACATAAAGTTACGCGTGCACCGCCGTCTTGGCGGGCTTAAGGCCGGCGGCGTCGCGCAGGATATCGGCCTTGTCGGTGCGCTCCCAGGTGAAACTCGCTTCAGTGCGCCCGAAATGACCGTAAGCCGCCGTGGCAGTATAGATCGGACGCAGCAGATCCAGGGTCTGGACGATGGCGCGCGGGCGTAAATCAAAGTGCCGTTGCACAAGATCGCCGATCTTGGTGTCCGGTATCAGGCCGGTGCCAAAGGTATTCACGTGTATAGACACCGGCCGCGCCACACCTATGGCATAGGCCACCTGCACTTCGCAGCGGCTGGCCAGACCCGCGGCCACCACGTTCTTCGCCACATAACGTCCGGCGTATGCGGCCGAGCGATCCACCTTGGATGGATCCTTGCCGGAGAATGCGCCGCCGCCATGGCGCGCCATGCCGCCGTAGGTATCGACGATGATCTTGCGGCCGGTAAGACCGCAGTCGCCCACCGGTCCCCCGACCACAAAACGGCCGGTGGGGTTGATAAAGTACTTGGTATTTTTGTCCAGCCATTCCGCCGGCAGCACCGGCTTGATGATTTCCTCCATCACCGCTTCTTGGAGTTTCTTGTGCTCGATGTCGGGCGAGTGCTGGGTGGACAGCACCACGGCGTCTATGCCCACCGGCTTGTCATTCTCATAACGCACGGTCACCTGGGACTTGGCGTCCGGACGCAGCCAGGTCAGTTTACCCGAGTGGCGTACCTCGGCTTGGCGTTTCACCAGCCGGTGCGCCAGGGTAATGGGCATGGGCATGAGCACGTCGGTTTCGTCGGAGGCATAGCCGAACATCAGGCCTTGGTCGCCGGCGCCCTGATCGAGTTCCTGTTCCGGCGTGCGGTCCACGCCCTGAGCGATATCCGGGGACTGCTTGTCCAGGGCCGTGAGCACGGCGCAGGACTGCCAGTCAAAACCCATGGAGGCCTCGTAACCTATGCGCTTAATGGTGCCGCGCACGATATCGGTCATATCGACCCAGGCAGTGGTGGTAATCTCGCCCGAAATGACGACCATGCCGGTGTTCACCAGGGTCTCGCAGGCGACGCGTGCCTTGGGGTCCTGGGCCAGGATGGCGTCCAGAACGGCATCGGAGATCTGATCGGCAACTTTATCAGGGTGGCCTTCCGAGACGGACTCAGAAGTAAATAGATACGTACTTGCCATGGCGGCTCCGAAAGGTAATGTTTTAATCCAGGCCGAAGTTTACCAAGCTTACGTGAAATTAACACGCACCCGCTTAGGTCAGCATTGTTCCCACGGCAAGCCATGGAAACGCCAGCCCGCCACGCTGCTGCGATGGTGGCAGTCATCCAGGCCGCCTTCGAAGCCCCCGGCGACCACGTAGACCTCTTTAAGATCGGCCGCCACCAGCGCGTTCCCAGCTTCAAGAGAGCGCACGCCGCTACGACAAATAAGCAGTACCGGCACCGTCCCGCCCACGCCCCCGAGCAAGGCCTGGCGTACCTGGGTGACAAAGTGGGGGTTCACTGTCCAATCAGGCTCGTCTATCCAAGGTATGTGGATGGCACCCGTAGGGTGACCTACAAACAGGAACTCCATTTGCGCGCGTATATCGATGAGCAATGCATTGGGGTGGTCCTGCAGTATCTGCCACGCCTCCGGGGGAGTAATGGTTTTGATGGTGTTCATGGGCCTCCTTCCAGTGGCCGGGTAGCGCTGCTTTTGGGGTAACGGAGGGTTACTATAGGCGCTATGCCTATCAGCCTCCAGGGCGTGAGTGATACCGGACATGCGCCGTCCAATTTATGGGTCAAACCGCCCCGCCCTTTGGTGCGCGCCGCTGGCCGCGCCATCGAAGACTACGATATGATTCGTCCCGGGGACCGTCTGTTATTGGGCGTATCCGGCGGTAAAGACAGCCTCGGTCTTTTGCATACTCTGCTGTATTTACGCCATAAGGCCCCGATCCCGTTCGAGCTCGGCGCGGTGACCGTGGACCCGCAAATCGCGGGCTATAATCCACAGCCCTTGCAAGACTACATCCCGGCCTTGGGCATTCCGTATTACTTTAAATCCCAGGCCATCGTGGAGCGCGCGCTCAAAACCATGCGCGGCGATTCGTTTTGTGCCTACTGTTCGCGCATGCGCCGCGGCATACTCTACGCCACCGCCCGGGAACATGGCTACAATGTGGTGGTGCTGGCCCAGCACCTGGACGATCTCGCAGAAACCTTCCTCATGAGCGCGTTCCACGGCGGCAGTTTGCGCACCATGAAGGCACACTATTGTAACGACGCCGGTGACCTACGCCTGATCCGGCCCTTTGTGTATGTACGGGAGCGCCAATTGGTGGACTTTGCCCGGACTGGCGGTCTGCCGGTGATTGCGGACAACTGCCCCGCCTGTTTTCGCATGCCCAGCCAGCGCCAGCACTTGAAAGAGCTGCTTGCCGGCGAGGAAGCCCTGCATAAACCCCTATTTGCCAATCTTTTACATGCTATGCGCCCACTCATGGGACGAAACGCGTTGGATGATTAAAGTTTCCCATTTTTATATTAAAAAATCATAAATTTATATAATTTAGTTATTTTCACGGTGTGAATATTAAAAATATTCCCAATTTACTAAATAATTAAGGATATATAGGTGCATGTGCCAATAATTTAATAGAGAATCCTAATATATTTCTGATTGTGGTAATTATTTTATAAATTGATACAAAATTTTTAAAAAAGTGGGAAATATTTTAGGTAGAACTGGGTGGTAATGTTTAATAATCGTTTGAATAAACCGGAAAAATGTTGTCCAGGCTCGAGATATAGTGTGGCAGAATGGATTTTGTAGTCATCCATGCCGAGCTTACATGACCGAAACCCCCACAGCCATGGCTGAAGATGCCCCTGCCCCTATCTGCCCGCCCTTTCAGGCCGCATTTCTCTTGCCTCGGCACTGGGGTATATGGCTGGCCCTGGGTTTGCTGCGTCTATGTGTGTATTTGCCGTTGCGGATGACGGTCGCTATGGGTTCGGCCGTGGGCGGGCTCTATTTTTTACTGAGCGCCAAGCGTAGGCGCATTGCACGTACCAATCTGCATCGGTGTTTTCCTGAATGGACCTTACCAGAACAGCGCCGGATATTGCGCCGGCACTTTTGCCACTGGGGCCGAGCCAGCCTATGCGTGGGTATCGCCTGGTGGGGATCGCCGGCACGGCTGCGGCGGTTGGTGCGCTATCGCGGTCGTGAGCACTATGACGCGGCCCTGGCCCAAGGCAAGTCCGTTATTTTGCTGGCGCCGCATTTTGTTGGGCTGGAAATGGCCGGCGCGCTACTATCCCAGGAGCGTTTGATGGTGAGCATGTACAAAGGACCCAAGAATCCGGTATTCGATTGGGTCATGCGTCGCGCCCGCGCCCGTTTTAACCTTATAATGATCGAGCGCCGCGCCGGGTTGCGGTCGATATTGCGCCATATGCGCGCCGGCCGGCCGTTCTATTATCTGCCTGACCAGGATCCGGGGGACGCGAGTTTTGAGTTTGTGCCGTTTTTCGGCATACCCACGGCCACCATTACCGCTATGAGCCGCATCGCGGGCATGGCCGATGCGGTGGTGATCCCGTGTAATGTCTGCCAGCTGCCCGCAGGCCAAGGTTACGAGATCAGTTTTGGCCCGGCGCTGGCGGATTTTCCGTCCGGCGATTTGGTTGTAGATGTGACGCGTATGAACGCGGAAATAGAAAAGGGCGTGCGCCTTATGCCCGAGCAATACATGTGGACGTATAAGCGTTTCAACACCCGACCGGACCATGCCCAACCGTTTTATGTTCGCAGCAAAAAAGGCGCGTGAATTCGCCCCCTACTTACATCCGCGATACTGGGCCGCCTGGGCGGGTCTGGGGGTTTTGCGCGCCTTAAGTTTTTTGCCGCTGCCGTTATTGTGGTTGTTGGGCGTGCCCCTCGGTCAGCTGGCCGCGAGTTTGCCCACCCGTGCTCGACGTACGGTGGATACCAACCTGGCGCTGTGCTTCCCTACCTTAAGCCCCACCCAGCGCCGACGTTTGCGGCAAAAGCATTTCCGCGCTTTGGCACAAGTTGCGCTCAGTGTCGGCATCTCGCTATGGGCATCGAAGCGGCGTCTCGCACGCTTAATACGATTCCGCAACCGCGAAATTTACGATCAGGCCTTGGCCCAAGGTCGGCACGTCATTTTGCTTGCGCCGCATTTCCTGGTGCTGGAGATCGCGGGTCTGTACTTATCGCATCAGCGTCCCATGATCAGCATGTACAAAAGCCCGAAGAACAAATTGTTCGATTGGGTGTTGCGCGCCAGCCGTTCGCGCTTCGGCGGAATCATGATAGAACGCAGCGCCGAGCTGCGGCCGCTCATACGCATGCTGCGCGCCGGCCGGCCATTTTATTATCTGCCCGACCAGGAGCCGGGCGGCGCCGAGTTCGTGTTCGCGCCGTTTTTCGATATCCCCACGGCGACCATCACCGCCTTGAGCCGCATGACGCGGCTGGCCGACGCGGTGGTGATACCTTGCTTTACGCGGCTGTTGCCCTGGGGCAGGGGCTATGAGGTCGCGTTTGCCCCGGCGTTTACGGATTATCCTTGCGGCGACAACGTGAAGGACGCTGCCCAGATGAACGCCGCCATCGAACAGGGCGTGCGTGAAATGCCGGAGCAATATATGTGGACCTATAAGCGCTTCAAGACTCGCCCGGATAATCTGCCCCCTTTTTATGCCGCCAACAACTAACCTCCAGCCTTTACTACATCCGCGCTACTGGCTGAGCTGGATGGGCCTGGCGTTGTTGCGGCTCATGAGTTTTTCCCCCTTGCCGGTGTTATGGCTCGTGGGTTACGTCCTTGGAAGCGGACTTTATTATCTGCACGGCGCGCGTCGCCACATCACCGTGCGTAATATCGAGAGCTGCTTTCCCTCTCTGGATCGCCGTGCCCATCGACGCATGGCGAGACGACATTTCCGCGCCTTGGGCCAACTCTCCCTGTCTATTGGTATTGCCTACTGGGGCAGCAAGCGCAGGCTCGAGCGCCTGGTGCATTGTGTTGACCGCGGGCATTACGACCAGGCCCTGGCCCAGGGCCGGCCGGTGATATTGCTGGCGGCGCACTTTATCGGTGTCGAAATCGGCGGTATTTATTTATCGCGCGAACGACCCGTGGTCGATATGTACCGGCGCGCCAAGAATCAATTATTCGACGAAGTACTACGACGCGGACGCACCCATTTCGGCGGCCAAGTGGTGGAGCGCCGCGAAGGGTTGAAGCCCATCATCAAGGCCATGCGCCGGGGCGTGGTGTTTTACTATTTGCCCGATCAGGATCCGGGTCGCCACAATACCGTGTTTGTTCCGTTCTTCGACGTGCCGGCGGCGACCCTCACCGCCCTGGGGCGCCTGGCGCGCATCACCAATGCGCTGGTGGTGCCGTGCTTTACGCGCCAACTATCTTATGGTCGCGGTTACGAGGTGAGGTTCAAACCGGCGCTGGATAATTTCCCCACCTCGGATGAAGTCGCCGATGCGACGCGTATGAACTGGGAAATCGAGCAAGGGGTGCGTGAAATGCCGGCGCAGTATTTTTGGGTGCACAAGCGATTTAAAACGCGGCCCTTGGGTGAGCCGGATTTTTATCGGTAGATCGATCGGCCCTCTTTATGCCTTAGCCTCCGCTCAGTGCCTGGACCAAGTACACCGCATCGGTCGGGTGCAGCGCGTGCGTTAAATCGAACACCTGTTCGCCGTTGACGAAGCATCTTCAACCCGCCCGTGTTCTCACTTAAATTTCGGGGAAAGTTGTTCTGACAAGCGGAGCCACTTCAGTAACTGAGATTTTTAGGGTAATGTAGTTCATACTCGCGAAAAATAATCAATCAATAAGGGGACTACATGAATAAAATATTAACTTTAGTTTCATCAGCAGTTTTATCAATGTTAATAATGAACTCTGCATTGGCATTTAAGTTAAAGACACACGTATGGATAGGCCAGGAGGTATGGAATGATGTTAATGATGATGGGTATGTAACTATCCCACCATACGGTAGCTATAAAGTGGCAACCGACATTGTCACTGCATTAAAAAATAATCGTAGAGTATATTTAATGGGCAACGTAGGCCCAGATGGCTTTCCGGATATGATCGGCGGGCAGGTGGCCGTGCATCCAGGGATTCCAGATGGATGGAAAACAGATGACTGGTTTAAACATATGCTCAAAAATGCAAGTAGCTCGTCAGAAAAAGCATTTGCATATGGTTATTTGTCTCATGGCGCCGCCGATACCTTTGCGCATACTTACGTGAACACTTATGCCGGCGATGCCTTTGACATGATGGACGGCGAGACAGACGTTGAGGCCAGACATATGCGGCTGGAAGGATACATAGAAGACAAAACACCTGACCTTTCATATTTAAATTCAGGTCGCAGGCCAAGCGGTGTAGCACCAGGGAGAGATTTGCCACTCGATTATTTAATGCGCACACTTATTATGGGCGATGATTATTCTCTTTCGGATGTGACCAGGCAATACATGAAAGTCCCTGCAGGAACAACTCATTTACAGTTTATGAATGACTACGAAACTGCCATTTGGGCCACTGAGCAGGCTGTGGATGTTTTTTTATTAAAGAATTCAGGTGTATTTAATGCGGCACTCAACGCATATGACGACCTTAAAAAAAAGGTGCCGCTTGAACTTATCAATAATGCACAACTGGTGCTATGGGCTGGTGCACAAGCGTGTGAAACGCTTGTTGGTTATTCTAAATCTTCCGCTAAGATCGGTAGCACTACTGGAGGGACGGTTCAAACTAAAACAGGTTCTAACCCAATAACATACACAGCAACCAAAACAGGTCCGAATACTGAAAGAGTAGTTTTTCAAGGCATATCATTCAGGGATTTGGGAGCAGTATTTTTAAATCCAACTGTGGCTATAAATGTGGGTACGACCGTCGCGGCGACACAAGTAACTGTTGACATAGTCGATAGTATTGATAGAAGAATTTTATGTCTGGCAAATACAACCCTGTGTGTAACGTACTACCAGGCGCAAATGGCTGTGAATGCTTATTGTGAAAGGAGCCAGGAATTGGCCGATGCGCATGAACAAATTACACTTTTTTTATCCGATTATGCTTTGGCCTATGCTGTTTATGGCGAGTTAGGTTTATTAAAAATATATCTCAGGGACTTGCAGCTTAGTTCGAGAGCGGCTGCCAGTTCATATATAGATACAAGCAGCCAGATTGTAGAATTAGTATTAGCAGGTGGCACACGTAATGGAAAAGAAGCGCTAGAGCTAATTAGCAACTGGGCAAATTGTGATGGGTTGGTTTATCTGGGTGTAGAACAGCAT
>JANOTM010000262.1:0-3626 GCA_031416355.1 Gammaproteobacteria bacterium | reverse complement strand
TACGTTTCTGCCGTCGTTCCTGTTTATTCTATTGGGCGGGCCGGCGGTCGAAGCGACACGCGGCGATCTTAAGTTCACGGCGCCGTTGACGGGTATCACGGCAGCGGTGGTGGGCGTTATACTCAACCTCGCGGTGTTCTTCGCTTATCACGTGCTGTGGCCGCAGGGTTTTGCCCAGCCGCTCAGCCTGGACACCGTGTTTGTCGGATTCCAATGGCTCTCGGTTATAATCGGTGTGCTCGCCTTTATTGCATTGTGGCGCTTCAAGGTCGGTGTCATCTCGGTGATCGGCGCCTGCGGCGCAGCCGGGCTGGCTTATACATTGGTCAAGCCGTTGATCGGCGCTTAAGGACAACAACAACCGGGCATGTTGCCCGACTCTACGAGGACACACATATGGGTCGAACTCTCTCTCCCCAAGAACTGCGGGCCACTTTAGTTAACCGAAAAGATGTGATGCTGCTGGATGTACGCCGCAAAAGCGACTACGACGCCGACAGTCTCAAAATCCCGGACGCGGTGTGGCGCAATCCGGACGAGATCGATCAGTGGAGTGCCCAGCTCCCGAAAGGCAAAGAATTTGTGGTCTACTGCGTGCGCGGCGGCTCGGTGAGCAATGCGGTGATCGATCACCTCAATGGCAAACAGCTCAAGGCCAGCTATATCGAAGGTGGTATCGAGGCGTGGAAAGCAAGCGGCGGACTAACCGTGGACAAGGACACGCAGACTTAGTAAAGGAGGCAAGTATGAAGTGGATCACCCGCGAGCGCCCCAAAATTGATCGCATCGCCTGTCCGTGGCTCATCGCGCGGTTCATCGATGACGCGCCGGAGTTCTTGTATGTGCCAAGCCACCAGGTGCTGGCCGTAGCGGCCGACACCGGCGCGTTACCCTATGATATTCCGGACGTCGAACTCAGCCACGTCGGCGAGCTGTGCAGCTTCGATGCCTTTCTCAAAAAATATAATCTCACCGACCCGGCGCTGCATCAACTCGCCGTCATTGTGCGCGCCGCCGACACCGCGCGTTTGGATCTCGCACCCCAGGCGGCGGGTCTGCTTGCCTTATCCCTTGGTTTGTCGCGCAATTTCGCCGACGATCATGAAATGCTGCGCCATGGCATGCTGATGTACGATGCACTTTACAGCTGGTGCCGCTACGACCGGGCGGAAACCCATGGCTGGCATGTGCCCAAGTAGCGTTGACGCACCGTCTGTTACCACCTTTTGATACGGCAGATGCGTACTTTCCGCGCCTCTTCTATGGTGATAAGATCGAGCGAATAATACCAACCTTCAGAAACTCTCCATGATCTCACCGCGCTGGTCGCGCTTTTTCCCTTTCCTGCACTGGTTTCCCATTAACACCGAGGTGCTGCGCATCGACCTCATCGCCGGCATTACCGGCGGGCTGGTGTTGGTTCCCAAGGCCATGGCGTATGCGCAGCTTTCGGGTTTGCCAGTGTACTTTGGATTGTACGCAGCGTTTATTCCCGCCATCATTGCAGCACTCTGGGGATCATCGCGCCAGCTCCTGACCGGCCCGGTCGCGGTGGTCTCGCTCATGACGGCCTCGGCGCTGGCGCCACTCGCCCTAGCCGGCACCGATGAGTACATCATGCTGGCATTGTTACTGGCGTTACTCGTGGGCGTTATTCAGTTATCCATGGGCGCATTCAAGCTCGGCGTCATCGTCAATTTTATATCGCAACCGGTCATCATCGGCTTTATCAACGCCGCTGCCATCATTATTGCTCTCTCGCAGTTCAACAAACTGCTCGGTATCCCCCTAGGGCGCAGCGATTCCTTCCTGCGCGACATCTGGGAGATGCTCGCCCAGATCGGCAACACCCACTTCCCAACCCTGGCGATCGGCCTATTGGCCCTGGCCATCATGCTGGCGATGAAGAAGTTCGCCAGCGCAGCCATAGCGCGCACCAGCGTCCTGGTGGCAGTGGTGGTGACCACCTTGCTCAGCGCCAATATCGACTTCGAGCACAACAACAGCGCGCGCCCGGAACAGGCCACCAGCCCGACCACCCGCAAATTACTCAGCGACTATGCCCTGACCGAACAACGTATCGTCCAGCTCAATACCGACGTCACCGAAAGATCGGCAAAGCTGCGCGAGTTGCGGAAAACCCCCGGCGATATTGCCCAGCGCGTATTAGCACGGGAATATGACATCGGCCTACTTAAACTCGAAGCGAAAAACTTCGAACAGGAAAACCTAGAGCGCCTGGGCGACATACGCGTCCTTAGTTTCGAATATGTATCCGGCGCCGGTAATACGCCGGGCGCGCTGTACCTCGCGGGCCAAGTTCCACCCGAAATAAAAACCGATGGTTATCGCTATCACATCAAGACTATTAGCCAAGGCGAAATGAAGCTGGTGGGCGGTGGCGAGGTGGTGGGCAACATTCCAAGCGGCCTGCCGGGTCTGAGCGTACCGCACCTAGCGTGGGACAGCATAGTACAGCTGGTAGGGGCGGCGTTTGTTATTGCGCTAGTGGCGTTCATGGAATCGATCTCCATGGCCAAGGCCCTTGCCACCCAGACCAAGCAGCGCGTCGACGCCAATCAGGAACTGATCGGACAGGGGCTCGCCAATATCAGCGGCAGTTTCTTTCAATCCTATCCGGTCACCGGCTCGTTTTCCGGATCGGCCATCAACTTGCGGGCCGGTGCCCGAACCGGCTTAGCCAGTGTGTTTAACGGTCTGTTCGTAGGCGTGACCTTACTGTTTCTTACGCCTTATCTATACCACCTGCCGCAGGCGGTGCTGTCTGTCATCATTATCATGGCAGTGGCGAGCCTGATACACTTCAGCGCCATCAAGCGCGCCTGGCAGGCCCATCACAATGACGGCATCGTTGCCATGACATCGTTTACGCTCACCTTGGTGTTCGCGCCGCACCTAGACCAAGGGGTGCTGGCGGGCGCGGGCCTGGCGCTGGTGTTGTATCTTTATCGCACCATGCAACCGCGGGTGGCGGTGTTGGCACGCCACCCCGACGGCACGTTGCGCGACGCCGAGGCCTACAACCTCGAAAAGTGCGACGACATTTCCATGATCCGCTTCGACGGTTCACTCTATTTTGCCAATACCGGCTACTTCGAAGACAAAATCTTAGAGCGGGTGTCGGCCACACCCAATCTTAAATATGTCATTGTCGTTGGCGACGGCATCAACCAGGTCGACGCTACCGGCGAGGAAATGCTCGCAAACCTGGCCGAGGGCTTGCGCACCTCCGGTATCGAGATGATTTTCACCGGCCTTAAAAAACAGGTAATGGATGTGTTCCAGCGCACCGGCTTCCATGACAAGCTCGGTGCCGGGCATTTTTTCCGTTCTGAAGGTACAGCGCTGGCCTACGTTTGGGAACAGCTTGGCAGCGATCATGCCGTCGATTGCCCGCTGAATGTGGTTTGCCAGGTCGACGTGCAGCCTAAGGTAAGCTAGGCCGCTATGGAAGTTGTCTATGCGACTAACGCGGTGGCCTTGCGTGCTCGCCTTGGAGGGGCATGAACTGAGGTTTGTGTTGTACGCGCTAGCGCGCGGGCTTTAAAACCTACTTGCGGGTCCCGCCCCGCGGGCGGGTAACTTTCTTGTCGCCACAAGAAAGT
>JANOTM010000261.1:0-2211 GCA_031416355.1 Gammaproteobacteria bacterium | reverse complement strand
GCCAGCACACCTTGATACGTCCGGCCGGCCGCGGCAGCGAGAGCCAGTGGCAGCGCTGGGCGATGTTTTATCACACGGATGCGGCCAATGCCCAGCGCGACACCAGTCTCTTTTACCTGGCGCCGGCCCTGACCAAGGTGTTGAGCGGCGCGCCCTTGGAGCAAGTGAACTTCCTGCGGGATGAAATGGCCAACCTGGTATGGGCGGTGGAACACCGCGTGCCGTCCCAGGCGGGCAAAGGGATGAGCGGGGATGAGCTCGCCAGGCAAGACGGTCCGCCCGAAGCCTTTGTACCGGTGAACGACGCCGTGCAGGTCCGTTATGTGGCCGGCACCACGGTGCCGGACAATTGGATTCCTTTTATACCGGTGCACAGGCAGGGCAGCGACCGTGAGGTGCGCCTGCAACGCGCGCGCTTGCCCACGGCCAAGGGGGCCCAGGGATTGATACTGACGGAAAAGGCGGCGCCGTATTATGTGGATGAAGTGGAAATACCCAAGGCCGGCATTATCGTGCGCCGGTCTTTCCAGCGCGCCCGCTGGCTCAACGGCGTGACTTATCTTTGGGTGGGCCGGGACAAGGAAGCCGGCAAGGGCGAAGGCTGGAGCAATCTGCGCTTCGATCAGATCGTCGATATTCCACAGAATATCGGTTAGTGCGCCGCCCGAAGATGGATAAATCGACACGTGTAACGGAGGGAATCACCATGCATTGCCCAGAACAGAAGTACGCTCTCAGCGGCACCGCCCAGCGGGTAGTGGCCGGGCGGGATGGCGCTTTACTGCCAGCGCGTAGGTCGCCCCGGGAGCCTAACCCACCCAGCGTCAGTGTCTAAACCATGCCGCTGCCTTTAATACTCGCCGGACCCATCGTGCGCCGCATCACGGCGCGCTCCGTGTCCGTCTGGGTCGCGCTGGCGGAAGGCGCCAATGTCACCCTGAGCATCTGGGACAAGGTGATCGCCACCGGTCCCGGCACGGGGGTCTTTGTGCCCGCCGATGTGGCACTGCACACGGCGTCCCGCCACACCGTGCGCATCGGCAACAAACTGCATATCGCCCTGGTGACCATCGATCTCCCGCCGGCGCCCGCGGCCCCGCTGTTTCCCGGCAAGCTGTATTCCTACAATCTCAGCTTCAATCCCGCCTCCGGTAACGCCGATCTGAAATCAAAAGGGCTGCTACTGGACAAATTTCCCAGCGCCAGCGACCCGATACCGAACCTTGCTCTAGGGTATATGCCGGGTTTCCTGCCGTCCTTTGTCCTGCCGCCGCTCACCATCGACAAACTTAATCTGGTGCATGGGTCCTGTAGAAAAATGCATGGCCCCGGCAAGGATACCCTGGCGGTGCTGGATAACCTGATACGAAAAGCCGTCAATGACAACGATCCGGACAAGCGCCCCCACCAGTTGTATCTGACCGGTGACCAGATCTATGCCGATGAAATTCCCACGGTGCTCATGCCGGCCATCAACGCCCTGGGCCGGGAGCTTTTGGGGGTGACGGAAAATCTCACTGCAAAAAAACACGACGCTACGTTGGGCACCTACGAAGCCAGTTTAACCAACTTTCCGGCCACTCGCCGGCAACGCATTGTCAACCAAAACGCCAAATTTACCACGGGGGAGGGCGCCAATCATTTGCTGTCCTTAGGTGAATTCGCCGCCACCTACCTGATGGGCTGGAACAACGCCGTTTGGCCCACGGAGCTGTATGCCGCGGACTCGGTCCTGAAGGCTAAGATCGACTTCCTCACCACCTGGGATATCGATGATCCGTTGACTGCGGTGGAGCTGGAGTTGACACCTCTGGATGCGGACGAACAGAAAAAATACACCAACGAGACCGCGCAGCAGAAAGCCGATCGCATCGCCGGTATCAAGAAGCATGTGCAGGATCAATATAAAGCTGATCTGCGCGAGGTCCTCATCTTCCGCGCACAGCTTCCCAAGGTGCGGCGGGTGCTGGCCAACGTGCCCGTCTATATGATCATGGATGATCATGAAGTCACGGACGATTGGTACATCACCAAGGACTGGCGGGACAAGGTATTGACCGCGCCCCTGGGGGTGAACATCCTGCGCAATGCGCTCATGGCCTACACCTTGTTCCAGGATTGGGGCAACGATCCTGCGACCTACGCCGCCGGCAACAAGGCCAATTTGCTGACCCAACTGCCCCTGATCTTTCCCGCCGCCGGATCCGGGCC
>JANOTM010000260.1:0-1849 GCA_031416355.1 Gammaproteobacteria bacterium | reverse complement strand
CCAAGGCGCACGCCGATCACATCACCATCTCCGGTCATGACGGTGCACCGGCGCCACGCCTCTTTCCTCGGTGATGTACGCCGGCGGGCCATGGGAGTTGGGCCTGTCCGAGACGCAGCAGACCTTGGTGCTCAACCATCTGCGCGGGCGCGTCGCCCTACAGGTGGACGGCCAGATCAAGACCGGACGCGACGTGGTCATAGGCGCGTTGCTGGGGGCGGACGAGTTCGGTTTTTCCTCCGCGCCCCTGGTGGTGGAAGGCTGTATCATGATGCGCAAATGCCATCTCAATACCTGCCCGGTGGGCGTAGCCACCCAGGACCCGGCGCTGCGTAAACGCTTCACCGGCCAACCGGAACACGTGGTGAATTATTTTTTCTTCGTGGCAGAGGAAGTACGCGAATACATGGCGCGCATGGGCTTCCGTCGCTTCGACGAAATGATAGGCCGCAGCGACATGATCGATACGCGCAAATCCATCACCCACTGGAAGGCCCGCGGCCTGGATTTTTCGCGCATTCTACACCAGCCCAAGGTGGCGCCGCAGGTTGCGCGCCGCCACTGCGAAGTACAGGACCATGGTTTGGAGCAGGCCCTGGACCACCAGCTCATCGCCGCCGCGCGCCCGGCGCTGGAACAGAAACAGCCGGTGCGCATTGACATGCGCATCCGCAATGTAAACCGCTCTTTTGGTGCCATGCTGTCGGGTGCCGTTGCCAGGCGCCATGGTCACGCCGGTCTGCCGGACGATAGCATTGCTATCCGTGTCACCGGCACCGCCGGCCAGAGTCTGGGCGCGTTTCTTGCGCGCGGCATCAGTATCGAGTTGCAGGGCGACGCCAATGATTATGTTGGCAAGGGCCTGTCCGGCGGCCGCATCGTGATATTTCCATCCAAGGAAAGCACGCGTGCAGCGGAGGATAATATTATCGTCGGCAATACCGTGCTCTATGGCGCCATCGCCGGCGAGTGTTATTTCCGCGGCGTGGCGGGCGAGCGTTTTGCGGTGCGCAATTCCGGGGCCGTGGCGGTAGTGGAGGGCGTGGGCGACCACGGCTGCGAATACATGACCGGCGGTACGGTCTTGGTGTTGGGCCCGGCCGGACGCAACTTCGCCGCCGGCATGAGCGGTGGTATTGCCTATGTGCTGGACGAGGCCGGGGATTTCGCTGAGCGCTGCAACCTCGCCATGGTCGAGCTCAGTCCGCTACCGGACGAGGATCGGGCATTTGAAGAGTACGAACAGCAAGGTGGCGAACTCGAATCCCACGGCCGGGTCGAGATCAACCATATGGAGCAGAGCGATGCGGAATTACTGCGCACTCTGATCCAACGCCACCTGCATTACACCGGCAGCCTGCGCGCGCGCCGCATACTCGACCAGTTCGACCGCTACCTGCCCAAGTTTGTGAAGGTCATGCCGATGGAATACCGGCGCGCGCTGCAGGAAATGGCAGCGGCGCACAACCAAGGCGCAAGCAAAGGGGCAGCGAAAGTGGAGCGGGTAAAACATGGGTAAGCCCACGGGATTTCTGGAAATAAAACGCCACGATCCAGCCTCGTTGCCGGTCAAGGAACGCATACGCTTCTACAAGGAATTCGGCATCGCCCTGGACGACAGCGACATCGCCAAACAAGGCGCGCGCTGCATGGACTGCGGCATCCCGTTCTGCCAGACCGGTTGTCCGGTGGACAATATCATTCCCGACTGGAACGACCTGGTGTATCGCGGCCGCTGGCGCCAGGCGCTGGAGGTGTTGCATTCCACTAATAATTTCCCGGAATTCACCGGGCGCATCTGCCCGGCGCCGTGCGAGGCCGCGTGCACGCTTAACATCAACACCGACGC
>JANOTM010000259.1:0-2513 GCA_031416355.1 Gammaproteobacteria bacterium | reverse complement strand
GGTGAGGTTGCCTGGGTATAGAAAGAGGGTTTTGACTTGGCCGTCGGGGGTGTAGGTGTAAGAACGGTAGTTGATGACGCCGCTGGCGTTTTGCATGGTGTAGGAGACCCGGCTTCGGGCATCATAGCTGTAGGTGGTGGTGAGGCCGTTGGGATCGGTGAGGGAGAGTACGCGTCCATCCGGGGTGTAGCTGTTGTAGGTGGTGGTGTGGCCTAGGGCGTTGGTGATCTTTTGTAGTTGGCCGCAGGCGCCGCCCGTTGTGCAGTCGTAGTAGGCGAGTGTCGTGATGTCATCGAGGCCGTTCATGCCGGGGTCGGTGGGGCTACGGGGGCCGTTGAGGCTGGCGACTTGGCCTTGGGGGGTGAGCTTCCCCCGGTTTTTCGTCCGCCAACCGGTATGCCTCATGCTACCAGCGCATTCCTATTTTGAACACTGATCCAATCGTCGAGATACTGGGTCGGTGCTTTGTAACCGAGGGTCGAATGACGGCGTTTGCGGTTATAGAATACCTCGATGTAATCGAAGGCATCAGCCGTCGCTTCGGCGCGCGTGGCGTAATGCGTACCATGCGCCCGCTCATTCTTGAAACTGTTGAACCAGCTCTCCGTCGGCGCGTTGTCCCAGCAGTTGCCTTTGCGGCTCATCGAGCACGTCATGCCGTAGTCGGTGAGCTTGTCCTGGAACACACCGCTGGCGTACTGACTGCCCCGGTCCGAGTGGTGCAACACGCCCGGCGCTGGTTTCCGGCGGAACCACGCCATGGTCAGCGCATCCATCACAATGTCCGCCGTCATCCGCGCCTTGATCGACCAGCCGATCACTTCGCGGTTGAACAGGTCCAGTACGATGGCCAAATACAGCCAACCCTCGTCCGTCCACAGGTAGGTAATATCGGAAGTCCACACCTGGTTTGGCGCCGTCGGCGTGAAGCACCGGTCCAGCAGGTTCTTCGCCACTGGCAGACTGTGCCCGGAGTCGGTCGTCGCTTTGTAACGCCGCTTGTGACGTGCCCGGATGAGGTTCTCGCGCATCAGCCGCTCCACCCTTTCTTTGCCCGCCGAGAAGCCTCGCGCGCGCAGCTCCAGAACCATGCGCGGACTGCCGTAGGCGCCCCTGAGTTCGGCATCGATGGCACGGATCAGTGCCAGCAGTTGCGTATCGCTCGACCGCTTGCGACCAGGGATGCCGCCGCGCTTCCAGGCACGGTAGCCACTCACGCTGACGTCCAGCACACTGCACAACTCCGGCAGCGCATAATGCCTGCGCTCCAGATCAATCCAGGCATACCTCACAGCACATCTTTCGCGAAGTACGCCGTCGCTTTTTTTAGGATCTCGACCTCCCGCTTGAGTCGGACGGTCTCCGCGCGCAGTCTCGAGACTTCCATCTGCTCCGGTGTGACTGCCTTCGTTCCAGGTCCGTTGAGCTTACCGGCTTTGGCCGCCTTCACCCAGTTGCGCAACGTTTGCTCGATCAATCCCAACTCCCGGGCCACTGCGGCGGGTGTCTGGCCTGCTGTTACCCGATTCACGGCCAGCTCTTTGAACTCGGGTGTATACTCCTGCTTCGGTATCTTCTTCATCGTCTGTCTCTCCAAGGTGGTTGTAGTTTACATTACCCTTGGTAGACGAATTTCAGGGGGAAGCTCACTGTGATCACTGAACAACGGCTCGTAGATCGGGGTGAGTACTTGCGCGAGGGCCTGCCCCACGAAGTGCTTTGGGCATGGCTTGTTGGATGACGCGATCCGCAACGCAGGGAATACCCAGTGGCCGTTTGTCACCATTCGGCTTGGGTATCCACACACGCCGTACCGCTTCCGGTTGATAGTCACCGTCCAACAATTGGGCCTTGATGTTCGGCCAGTGCTCGCGCGCCCAGATCGGAAAATCCTGCACTGTAATCGCGTCCACACCGGCCGCACCCTTGTTCGCCTTCACGCGCTTCCCGGCAACTGCTCCTGCGTTGCTCTACCTTCCGCCATCCTTGGCGGTCGCATGCGCGCATCAGGTTGTCGCGGGTGACGATCTGTTCCAATAAGTGGTGTTCCAAGGCGTGCACGGAGGTCATACGCCGTTCCTTACTTCCCGCTTGGCGCAGGCTGCGCGAGGAACGAGTACGACCAGGTGCTGCCTTGTCCTGTTTCTTTGGTCCTTCGCTTTGAATGTAATCCAACATTCGCCACTACTACGACCGCTGCTGACTTCTGCAACGGCACGCAACACATTGCTGTGCTGCGCGCGATTGAAACTCAATCGCTCGCGTTGCAGACTTTTATGTTACGCATCCATGCTCCACATAAAAGCCCAGCTTCGGCATCCTGCCTTCGCGTTCAAAGCTGCGCTTTTCACCCCCAGATAAGAACATGAACTGTCACGACACAACCGCCGGATTTACTGTACCGCGCGAATTCGTGGTCTTTGCTGTCATGTGCCAGCTTGACCCTGCGGCTCAGCCTTGTATCCGATTTCTGTTCGTCGGCTCGTCGTTTTGCACTTAGGCTTCCTTTGGAC
>JANOTM010000258.1:0-10196 GCA_031416355.1 Gammaproteobacteria bacterium | reverse complement strand
CGCGACTCGACAAAATAACTGTGCACGAAATAAAAGCGTTGGTCCTGGGCGATGCCTTGCCACAGCGGGTGGGTGTTCGTCTGGCGCACCTGATTCCAGCCCATATGCGGCACCTTGAGTGGGCGCCCGGTCTTGGGATCGCGCATTTTTTCCGCCGGGAACAGGGGCACGCGCCCGGGTAACACATTAAGACACGTGGTGCCACCGCCCTCCTCGCTGAATTCATACAAGGCCTGCAGGCCGAGACAAATACCGAGAAACGGCTTGGTCTCCATGGCCTGGAGCAAGGCCTCGCGCAAGCCGCGCTGGTCCAGGGCGGCGACGCAACCGGCTATGGCCCCCTGCCCGGGAAACACGATGCGATCCGCGCCCAGCAACTCCTTGGGATCGCTGGTGAGTATCACGCGCGCGTCCGACACGTGCGCCAGCGCCTTGCACACTGAGCGCACGTTGCCCATGCCGTAATCGATGACTGCGACTGTGTTCATATACTTACTGATCCGACCTGATTTCGACTGGCAAATAGTGCGTAGTATTTCTCCCTTTCCCTCTGGGAGAGACCGCACGACCCGCCATGCCGCGCATTGTATCCCGGAACCGTGCGGTCTCTTCCCTCATCCGGCCCTGCGGGCTACCTTCTCCCGCGTGCGGGAGAAGGTGAGTTTGTGCGGCCCGCGGCCGGGCGGACAGCGCAGGCTGGTGGGCGATTCACTGGAAACTGCTCCTGCGTTTCCAGTACTTCCGCCATCTCGGCGCCTGTTCTCGACAGCGCTCTACCTCGCCCATCCATGGGCTCGCATGGCGGTCGCCCACCCTACACTCACTGGATGTCCGTTCTTTAATCGTCCGTGACCGCCGGCGTCCTGTTAGAGTACGCCCTTAGTAGAAGGAATCACGCCGCCCATGCGCGGGTCGGGCTCGAGCGCCACCCGCAGGGCGCGGCCAAAGGCTTTAAATATGGTCTCCGCCACATGGTGGGCGTTCTTGCCCTGCAGGCTGTGCACGTGCAAGGTCGCGAGGGCATGGTTGCTGAAGCCCTGAAAAAATTCGTGCAGCAGGTCTACATCGAATTCGCCTATGCGCGCGCGCGGAAAATCCACGTGATATTCCAGCCCCGGGCGTCCCGAGAGATCGATAACCACCCGGCTCAGGGCCTCGTCCAGGGGGACATAGGCATGGCCGTAGCGGCGTATGCCTTGCTTGTCGCCCAGGGCCTGGGCCACGGCCTGGCCCAGGGTGATGCCTATGTCTTCTACCGTGTGGTGGGCGTCGATGTGTAGATCGCCCTTGGCCTGGATGTCCAGGTCCAGCAGTCCGTGGCGCGCCACCTGCTCCAGCATGTGCTCGAGAAACGGCAGGCCGGTGTCGAATTTCGCCAGCCCGCTGCCGTCCAGATTCACGGCCACGGTGATCTGTGTCTCTTTAGTATTACGGCTAAGCTTGGCGCTACGTTCGGGCACAACACGCTCCCACTCTTGGCTTATTCAAACCGCATGGTATCAAAGATTACGCTGGAACCACTATGTCGGATCGCCGGCCGTAGACAAGGCCCGTGCCAAGGCTGCAAGAAACGCCGCATTCTCTTGTGGGGCGCCCACGGTGACCCGCAGACAGCCGGCCAGGGTGGCGCCGGCGTGATCGAGATTCTTAATAAGAATGCCCGCAGCCCGCAGCGCCTGGAATACCCGCGTGGCCTGGCCGGATACCACTCGAAATAAAATGAAATTCGCCCGACTAGGCCAGGGGTGTATGCCGGGCAGCGCCGCCAGGGCCTTAAATACGATTTCCCGTTCGGTGCGGATAGCCTGCGCCTGGGCCTCCAGCGCGGTGGCGTGTTCCAGCGCGAACGCTGCACTCACCTGGGTCAGGGTATTAATATTGTAAGGCAGCCGCACCTTATCGAATTCGTCTAGCCAGGCGGGGTCTCCGGCCAGGATGCCGAGGCGCAGCCCCGCCAGTCCCTGCTTGGACAGAGTGCGCATCACCACCAGATTGTCGTAGCGTCCCAGCCTGTCCATAAAACTCATGCCGGCAAAGGCATGATAGGCCTCGTCCACCACCACCAGGCCGTCGCTGGCCTGGATGATGCGCTCCATGGCCGACGCATCGAACACATTGCCGGTGGGATTATTGGGGTAGGCGAGAAAAATCAGCGCCGGGCGATGGGTGTGTATCGCCGCCAGCATGGCCGGCACATCGAGATCGAAGTTCGGCGTCAGGGGCACGCCGACAAAATCCATGCCGGTGAAACCGGCGATCATGTCGTACATGACAAAGGTCGGCACCGGCGCCAGGACCACCCGGCCCGGTTGTGCCAGAGCCATGGCGATCATCTGTATCAGTTCGTCCGAACCATTGCCCAGCAACAGGGCAAATTCCGCGGGGATGTGCAGCGCCGCCCGCAGGCTGTCCTTGAGTTTACGCGCACCCGGATCGGGATAACGATTGAGGTCCACGGCCTCCAGCCGGCGCAGCCAAGCGCGCCGCACATCCGGCGGAAAGGCATAGGGATTTTCCATGGCGTCGAGCTTGATCAAGCCAGTAGCATCCGGCACCGCATAGGCGGTGAGCGCCCGAATCTCGGGGCGCACCCACTTGGCGGCCTGGTCTTTTGCGTTTGCACTCATGGATATTCGAAAAAAATTAATGATGAATTGAAGATGGTAACAGTAGATGTAGGGTGGGCACCGCCCACCATCGGCTCATCATCGAAGCCGCGTCTGGTGGGCGATGCCCACTCTACAGCGTAGTAGGGTGGGCATCACCCACCGGCGTGTGCCGGCCGAAACCGCGTATGGTGGGCGATGCCCACCCTACAAACTACAAACTTAGAACAATCACGCCCCGACCTACGGCTTAATGCGGTACTCCGCCGAACGCGCGTGCGCCGTCAAACCTTCGCCGCGCGCCAGTACCGATGCAGTCGCGCCCAGGGCGGCGGCGCCCGCGGCGGAGCATTGTATGAGGCTGGTGCGCTTCTGAAAATCGTACACGCCCAAAGGCGAACTGAAACGCGCCGTGCCCGCCGTGGGCAACACGTGGTTGGGTCCGGCACAGTAATCACCCACAGCCTCGGCGGTATAGCGCCCCAGGAATATGGCGCCGGCGTGGCGTATTTGCGCGGCCAAGGCCGCGGGTTCGGCCACCGATAGCTCAAGATGTTCCGGCGCCATGCGGTTGACGATCTCCACCGCTTCGCTGAGATCGCGCACCACCATCAGGGCACCGCGTGCCGCCAGGGACGCCCGGATAATTGCAGCGCGCTCCATGCCGGGAAGCAGGCGTTCCATCTCGGCATATACCCGCGCCACAAACTCCGCATCCGGGCTAATGAGTATGGCTTGAGCGTCCTCGTCGTGTTCGGCCTGGGAAAAAAGATCCATGGCGATCCAGGCGGGATCGGTGTGGCCGTCGCACACCACCACGACCTCCGACGGGCCGGCGATCATGTCGATGTCCACTTGGCCGAACACCCTGCGCTTGGCGCTGGCGACGTAGATATTGCCCGGTCCCACGATCTTGTCCACCCGTGGCACGGTCTCGGTGCCGTAGGCCAGGGCCGCCACCGCCTGGGCGCCGCCAATGGCGAACACCCGGTCGACGCCGGCGATGGCCGCGGCCGCCAGCACCAGCGCGTTCGCCTGCCCGTCGGGTGTGGGCGTGACCATAATAAGCTCGCCCACGCCTGCGACCTTGGCGGGGATGGCGTTCATTAATACCGACGAGGGATAGGCGGCCTTGCCACCGGGCACGTACAGGCCGGCCCGCTCCAGGGGCGTGACCTGCTGCCCGAGCAAGGTGCCGTCGGCCTCGGTATAGGACCAGGAATCAATTTTCTGGCGCTCGTGATAGCGCCGGATGCGCGCGGCGGCGGTCTGTAGGGCATCCACCTGGGTCGCAGGCAGGCCGGCCAAGGCTTGGGTCAGTTGGGTGCGCGTAAATTCCAGCGCCGCGGCCGAAGTTGGCGTATGCCTATCGAAGCGCGTGGTGTAATCGAGCAGCGCCGCGTCTTTGCGCCGGCGCACGTCATCGACGATGGCCTGTACTTGTACCTCCACCTGCGCGTCCATGTCCTGGGCACGGTCCAGCAACTGGGTGAGCGCGGCGGCGAAGCCGCTGTCGCGGCTATGCAGGCGGCGTATGGAAAAAGCGGCTGGCGTCATGGGCCCTGCTGCGCCATCACCGCGGCGTCCAGTTGTTTTACCAAACTCTTAAGGGCCACGTGCTTCATTTTCATGGCGGCCTTGTTGGCCACGAGCCAGGCGCTGATGTCGGCGATGTGTTCCACTTCCACCAAGCCATTGGCCCGAAGCGTGGCGCCGGTGCCCACCAGGTCCACGATGCGATCCGACAGGCCCACCAGGGGCGCCAGCTCCATCGATCCGTAGAGTTTAATGATGTCGGTCTGTATGCCTTTGGCGGCGAAGTGGCGCTTGGTGATGAGAGGATATTTAGTGGCGATGCGCAAGCGCGTCCAGGTACGCGGATCGTCGCGCTCCGCCAGGCGCTGGGGCTCGGCCACCATCATGCGGCAGGCGGAAATCCGCAGGTCCAGCAATTCGTACAGACCGTCGCCGCCGTATTCCATGAGCACGTCCTTGCCGGCCACCCCGAGATCGGCGGCGCCGTACTGGACGTAGGTGGGCACGTCGGCGGCGCGAATCACCACTAACTTTACCTGGGCCTGGGTGGTGTCCAGGATCAACTTGCGGCTAGTGAGGGGATCTTCCAGCGGACGGATGCCGGCGGCAGCCAGCAGCGGCAGGCTCTCCTCCAGTATGCGGCCCTTGGACAGGGCGATGGTCAGGGTTTCGGACATGGCGGTTTAAGCGTCGGCTTGTTTTTTTTCCTGCACAAGCTGGTTCTCCCCGCGACTGGCAGAGCCAGGGATGCGGCGGATATGGGCACCGAGCATGGCCAGCTTTTCCTCGATACACTCGTAACCGCGATCGATGTGATAGATACGGTCGATAATGGTTTCGCCCTCCGCCACCAGGGCCGCCAGGGCCAGGCTGGCGGACGCGCGCAGGTCGGTGGCCATGACCGGCGCACCGCGCAGTCGTTCCACGCCCCGTACTATCGCGGTGTTGCCCTCCATTTCGATATCGGCGCCCAGGCGCTGCAGTTCCTGCACGTGCATAAAGCGATTCTCGAACACGGTTTCGGTGACGATGCCGGTGCCTTCGGCGATGGCGTTCATGGCCACGAACTGCGCCTGCATGTCCGTGGGAAACGCCGGATACGGCGCGGTACGCACGTTCACGGCCTTGGGGCGGCGTCCCTTCATGTCGAGGCTGACCCAGTCGTCGCCGGTTTCTATCGTCGCCCCGACCTCGCGCAGCTTATCCAACACCGCCTCCAGCAGGTTGGGCTGGGCATTGCGCATCTTTATGCAGCCGCCGGTCATGGCCGCTGCCACCAAGTAAGTCCCGGTTTCAATGCGGTCGGGAATGACGTTGTGGCGGCCGCCGCCTAGGCGGGCGACGCCTTCGATGGTAATCACGTCGGTGCCCGCACCCATGACTCGGGCGCCCATGCTGTTGAGGCAACGGGCCAAATCCGCCACTTCCGGTTCGCGCGCGGCATTTTCAATCACCGTGATGCCGTTCGCCAGGGTCGCGGCCATCATCAGGTTTTCGGTGCCGGTGACGGACACCATGTCCATGAAAATACGCGCGCCCTTAAGACGCTTGGCACGCGCCTTGATATAGCCGTGTTCGATGACGATCTCGGCACCCATGGCCTGCAGACCCTTGATATGCAGATTGACCGGGCGTGAACCGATGGCGCAGCCGCCGGGCATGGACACCTCGGCCTCGCCGAAGCGCGCCAGCAGCGGACCCAGCACCAGAATGGACGCGCGCATGGTCTTAACCAGTTCATACGGGGCGCGCAAATCGGTGATGGTGCTGGTGTCAGCCTCGATGGTCATTTTATCGCCGACCACTAGGTTCACCCCCATACGACCCAGGAGTTCCATGGTGGTGGTGATGTCTTGCAGGTGCGGTACATTGCCGATAATCATCGGGCTGTCCGCAAGGATAGACGCCACCAACACCGGCAGAGCGGCATTCTTAGCACCCGACACCCACATCTCTCCGCGCAGGGGCGTGCCGCCGGTAATGAGTAATTTATCCATAATACGCTAGCAGCCGACCCCCGCCTGGTGGGTGAAAACAGGTCGGTAATAATATCACACCCCCGACAAATTGGCCCTTGATGTAGCTCCGCTGCCGCTCGACACCGACGGCAGTGTCATCCAGAAATACCCGGTGATAGGCCGGCCCACCACTTTTATCATCGACCCGAGCGGCAAGGCGACACACCAGGCCGTGGACGGGCACCACTGGGACGACGACATGCTTCTTGATCATCTGCGTGGTCTGCTGAAGCCGTAGGATCAGGCGCTGGCGCGGCCGCTGGCCGGGTGAATTATAGGGGTCCCCCAGAGTCAATTTTCAATCCATATCAGTGTGAAATTGACTCCGACCCGAATGGCATTTACTTTAAGCCTAAATGTAGGGTGGGTGAGCATTTTTTGCGTAACCCACCAACCTTGCGTAGCAACACAACCCCTTTTAAGGAGTGCCTAGCGGCACGCCTGGTGGGTTACGGCGCACACTGCGTGCCTAACCCACCCTACGTTGAATAGGGAACTGCTTTAAGTAAGTGCCATTCGCCTCCGACCCCTATAAACTGGTTGGACAGCCTGCGCCGTTCTGCGGCAGTCTGTCTGGCTTATTGGACGGTTAGTCGCAAGCTTGTGACACTGCCAAGCAAGACCGTCTACGTTAGTGTCCCTAATATGCATCATTCAGTCAGAAATATAGTGTAACGATGTTCATTCCGGGCATACGCAAACAAAAGGAGAGTGAAACGTGAGAAAAAGACCAATGATGTATACGGTTATCATGCTGGCGTCCGCCGCGGTCCTGCTGGCGGCGACCCCGGCGCGCGCCGAGTTCGGTATCGGCATCAACGCGGGTAATCTCGGCTTTGGCGTCGAGGCCCGGCAGACCTTGTCGCCGTCGCTCGCTCTGCGCTTTGGTATCGTCGGCAAGCGCTCCAGCACTTCATTCGAGTACGATCACGTCGATTACGACATCGATCAAAGCTTCGCCATGCCGGAAGTAAAGCTCGACTGGCGCCCAATGCAGGGTATGTTCCGACTGACAGTCGGCGCCGGTTACTACAATCAAGTCTCTAAGCTTAAATTAGTCCCCGAGTCTGGCCGTACCTATAGCGTAGGCAACAACACCTATACCGCTGCACAGGTCGGCAGGCTCAACGGCAAACTCAGTTACCACGTGGCCACACCGTACATAGGCGCGGGCTGGGACTTGCTGAAAAATAAGCGCCTCGGGTTTACGCTCGACGTGGGTGCCTACTACCGCAACGAACCGGACGTACAGCTGACCTCCACCGGCACGGTATCGGCCAGCGACCTGCAGCTGGAGGCGGACAACATCAAGGATGATGCCTGGACCTTCTACCCAACCGTCAAGCTCGGCATGCTGTTCCGCTTCTGATCGCTGGGAAAATATGGGTCAGAGAGGACTGGCGCTTACTTAAGCCAAAATGTAGGGCAGGTTAGCGTAGTTTGCGTAACCCGTCAGGCGTTGCGTAGCAATACAAGACATTCTTTACGGTGTGCCAGCTGGCACATCCGGCGGGTTACGGCACAAATGACGTGCCTAACCCGCCCTTTGACTATGAAACCGCTTAAGTAAGTGCCATTACTCTCCGACCCGAATGGCACTTACTTAAACCCAAATGTAGGGTGGGTGAGCGTTTTATGCGTAACCCACCAACCTTGCGCAGCAACACAACTCCTTGTTTAAGGAGTGCCTGACGGCACGCCTGGGTACCCAATGTGGTATTTGCAGAATGGCAATACAACAGCGCGCAGAATACACTGCATGCCCGATGAGAGAACGACTGTGGCCCATATTGAAGTGAGCAAATTAGCTCCCGCTGCTGCGTCAGATTTTGTAGGGTGGATCAAGGCGCGATAGCGCCGAATCCACCAGGGCGGCCACCGCATTGTACGTTAGTTTTCAGCCTCGCCATGGCTTAAGGTAGTGCCATTAGGTAGCGTCCGCTTTTCTGCTGCAAAAGATGAAAGCTTAAAATTAACTCCGACCCCTTTAGGGCACTCACTGCAAGCCATTATCTAACCCAGGGAGTAGCAAAATGAACACAGGTAGTTTTCTGAGTCTTCTGCTGGTTCTGTTGATTGGCGGTCTAATCTGGGCGAAAGTGAGACGAGACGCCCGCAATGTGCCAGCGATGCTTCAGGTGCCTGGCGGTGCTCCGGTTCCGGAATACAAGGGGCCGCTCGCTTTCTTTCGTCGGCACTACAACGGTGACTACTCGTTGGCCCGGTCTTACTGGGTCAACACGCTATTGGTGTCGCTGTTCTCCCCAGTGGTAGGGATCATGCTGTTGCCATGGCTTGGCGAGAACTTTCCTGCTCGCTATGGTTCGGCAGGCTTTCTGTTCGTCACGACGCTTGGCATCACGGCTTGGTTCTGGGCTGTAGCCGGCACCTGGGCATCAGCGAACAAGCACGTTCAGCGCGGTGGCGAGTCGGGCTGGGCTACAGCGGCAAAGTTAATGATCGTCTTGGGCGTTCTGAGAACGTTCGGCGACGTTGGCAACATGATGCCAACCCTACAGGAACACATCCGGGTCGCAACGGGGACGCAGCTTGGCCCGAGCTCGAAGTTGGAGGTGCGGGCTGATGGCCGCTCGCTCTTGCTGTCTGGAGGAATCAACGACGGCAGCGCCGAGCAGCTCGACAAAGCCCTACAGATGGCTCCCGCGGTCACCACCGTGGTGTTCTCTTCAGAGGGTGGCTGGATTCGCGAGGGTCAGATGCTGGCAGACGTGATCCGCAAGCGCGGGCTGAACACGTACGTCGAGGGTTATTGCGCATCGGCTTGCACGATCGCATTCCTTGCAGGCAAAGAGCGCGCGGCTGCTCCCGCGGCAAGGATCGGGTTTCATGCCAGTCGCAGCGTTGGAAGTATGGACAGCGTACCCTCGTCAGAGGAAACCGCTCAACTGCGGACCCTCTACCGCGATGCCGGACTGCCTGACTCGTTCGTGCGTCAGGCGCTCGACACCCCGCACGACAAGATGTGGTACCCACCGCACGAGGTCCTGTTGACAGCAGGCGTGCTGACGCGCAGGAGCATGGGCGGAGAAACGGCAGCTATGTCCACCGCTGTTCGATCTAAAGAGGCACTCGTCGCAGAATTCAAGAAGATCGAGTTGTTTGCCGTCTTGGCAGAGCGTTCCCCGAAAGACTTTAATAACCTCATGGAAACAGCCTGGGGCAAGATACAGCAAGGCGCAACCGACGCTGAGGTAACAACCGCGGCTCGCGCGCAACTCACCGCCGCGCTGCCGAGATTCTTGCCCTTGGCCAGCGATGAGACCCTCGTGGCCTACCAAGCGTTGATGCAGGAGCAGCTTGAAGCCCTGCGCGAGCGCGACGTCACGGCTTGCGTCGAGATGGCATTTCCATCAGGTCGGCCGATGACCGTTGTCGGCAACTTACCGCCAGAGTTGACCAAGCGCGAGGTGGCCCTGATGACGAAGATGCTCCGAGAGGCCGACGCAGCACGCGGCATCAAGCCCAGCCAGCAAGCTGTCGAGCGCGTCGCACAGCGTGCTGCTGCAGGCATGACGCAAGAGCAACTCGTAGTATTTTCCGACGAGGCCGCTCGTCGGCGCAGTCCGCCAGTCTTGACCTGCAATGCAGTTATCAAGTTCTTCGCCGGCCTGAACGCAATTCCGGTAGCAGATCGAGGGCGTGCGCTCCGCGTGTTGTACGCCGGCAATTAACCGTAACTGAAAAACAATGGGTAGAGTAGAGAACAGGCTCTCGCCTGCCCTCCCTCATCAAACCGTACATGCAGTTTTCCCGCACACGGCTTTCCGAGACGCCTTACGGATTGCGGCTTACCGCGTTGGACGTGGCGCGTAGGGCTGAAAGCTGAAACAATCTCGCCATCCCCTATCTGGTTTCCACCCATCCTATGATCGCCGCGTCTTCGTAATTCGCCGATAGGTTTCTTCGTAGATGATCGCGCGCGGACCGATGGCTACAAGGTCGATGCGCCTGCTGGGGGCTATGCGATATACCATCCTAAATCGCCCAATGCGAAAGCTGCGCAATCCTTCAAGCT
>JANOTM010000257.1:0-12009 GCA_031416355.1 Gammaproteobacteria bacterium | reverse complement strand
CTATCTGCAGCGCAGCCCGATCGAAGGTATAGGTACCCTCGTAGGCCTGATTCTTGTCGCGCGCAACCATTTTTGCTTTGTTCCCGATCAAGGCATCGGCCAGATCTGCGGTCTTAATGCCATTTGCAGTCCTAATAGGCTGCGCCGCGATAAAATCATTGAGCGCCGACCAAATCGCTTGTCGATTCTCAAAAACCGTATTGGTCTCTTCCAAAAGACTCATTATCAGGGCCTGAATATCTTCCTTCGTGGCGCCGTAACGCTTACCTGTTAGGGTCCATACTGTTTCCGCTAATACGATGTCTGTAATCAGAACAGGCCGTGCGCCTTCAAACAGATGCCTGGCTTTCGCTGCCTGGTCTTCATCATCGTTGAGAATACGTCGTAACAATACATTCGTGTCGATGGAAATCACGCGACGCGCCTCTTACTCTTTATGGATGACCGCCGCGTTACTACGGTATCGAGCAAAGATTCCTTATCGGTGTAACGACTGTCCGCTTTGAGGTGTTTTAGCACCCCCTTGCTGGCGCCCTTGCGCTTCTTAATGAGGGTGACTCGGCCTTCGTGCTCAACGAAATCAATCTCATCACCGGGTTGCACCTGAAGACGGTCACACAGCTCCTTCGGTATCGTAATCTGTCGTTTCGGACTCAACATGGGCATGGGCATGGGCTCTTTACTATAAGATCATGGGTAAAGATACTCATATCTTTACTATATGTCAATAGTAAAGACGGCCGCGTGCGAGGCCTCTCACCTTTTCAGTGTTCTTTGCGCTGAGCAGGTGCGGTGCCTAGTTAGCGACAGATTCAGTGGACCTCCTAGCGCCAAGTAGGGGTCTATCGGTTCTTGACCGCCGCAAGGACAGACATCACTGAAACCCTTATCCTCGCCCTCCAGAATCCTTAATAATATAGGTTAGAAATAATGTATCATATTGATATATATAATAAATTATATCAAAACTGCAAAAATTAATGGCGCTGGTATCGGCCAAGGAATCGATGGGAACTTTTTTTCCGGCTTGGCACTCTCAATCGACGAGTGCTAATATTGTGCTTCAGTAAAATCGGGACCCACATGGGAGACGCCAGATGAGCAGCCAAGCATTAATCCTACCCATACCCACGAACCTCAGCAGCCCCGGCGGATTGGCAACCTATATCCGCGCGGTGAACGCCGCGCCGATACTCAGCGCCGACGAAGAGCGCGCCCTGGCGCGCCGTTTTCAACGGCACGGCGATCTCGACGCTGCCCGCCAACTGGTCTTGTCCAATCTGCGTTATGTGGTGCATACCGCGCGTGGCTACAACGGCTACGGCCTGCCCCAGGCCGATCTCATACAGGAAGGTAATATCGGCCTGATGAAGGCGGTAAAGCACTATGATCCGGAACACGGCGTGCGACTGCTGTCGTTTGCGGTGCACTGGATCCGCGCCGAGATTTACGATTTCGCGCTGCGCAACTGGCGCATCGTTAAAGTCGCCACCACCAAGGCGCAGCGCAAACTGTTTTTCAATCTGCGCAAGGCGCGCACCCACACCGGCTGGCTGAACGAGGGCGAGATCGACGCCATGGCCGCCAACCTGAACGTGCCGACTAGTACCGTAAAGGAAATGGAATCGCGCCTGACCAGTCTGGACGTGCCATTCGACGCCCACGACGACGCCGACGACGAAGAGTTTCGCGCCAGCCCCGCCGGCTATCTGAAAGACATGCGCTACAACCCGGAAACCTTGTACGCCCAACATACCAGCGAAGCCGCGCGCGATAAGCAACTCACCGGTGCCTTGGCCGCCCTGGATGCCCGCAGCCGTGACATCGTCAAGCGCCGTTGGCTGGACGAAGACAAGCAGACCCTGCATGAATTGGCGGCGGAATACGGGATATCGGCGGAACGCGTACGCCAGATCGAAAAAAAGGCCATGACCGATATGAAGCTGAATCTTAAGGGTATGGCAAGCTAAGGCCGTATTGTCACGCCCCGCACCCGGTAGGTTGGGCTGAACGGGTGAAGCCCAACATCTCGCCACCGCCATAATCCATCCCATCATACCTGCGAGAGTTGATGTTGGGCTTCGCAAAGAACGCTCAACCCAACCTACCAGACTTTTTGCCCTCCGCGGGGAGACATAAACCGCACGCAAAGCCCCTCACCCTAGTTCGGTAGGTTGGGCTGAACCTGTGAAGCCCAACATCTCGCCGCCTGCCATAAGCACTCACCTCATCATCCCAATCCTGGGTCAATTGTAATCCACGTCTGCAGGTGTTGATGTTGGGCTTCGCGAAGAACGCTCAACCCAACCTACCGGTTAACCTCTCCCAAAAGGGGGTGCTATAAGATTGACGCCGATCCTCGCCGGCTAGTACAACGCCGATTGCAGTGCCTCGGAAAAATACAGCCGATAGTGGTCGATCAGCAGCAGCGCGAACAGCAAAAACAAATACTGTATGGAGTACATGAATGCCTTGCGCGACAGGGCATCACTATAGTTTTTGTAGAGCCTCCAAGCATAACTCAGAAAAACCGCGTTCAGACCCAACACACCGATGAGATAAAACCAGCCGCTCATGCGTGTGGCAAAGGGCATGACGGTAACCGCGCTCAGCATAATGGTGTACAGCAGGATATGCAGGCGCGTGAATTCAGAACCGTGGGTGACCGGCAACATGGGTATACCTACCTTGGCGTATTCCTGCTGGCGATACAGCGCCAAGGCCCAGAAGTGCGGCGGCGTCCAGACGAAGATAATAAGAAATAATAGCAGCGCATCGCTGCCGACTTCGCCCGTGACCGCCGCCCAGCCCAGCACCGGCGGGGCAGCACCGGCGGCGCCGCCGATGACGATATTCTGTGGTGTGGCACGCTTGAGAAAGACGGTGTAGATCACCGCGTAGCCTAAGAGCGATAAAAAGGTGAGCGCCGCTGTCAGGGGATTTACCTTGAAGGTAAGCAACAACATGGAGAGCGTCGCCAACACCATGGCGAATGCCAGCGCCTGGCGCGATGTCAGATTTCCCGTGGGCAAGGGCCGCGCGCGCGTGCGCGCCATGGCGGCATCGGCCTTCTGATCCAGCAGGTGATTGATACTGGCGGCGGAGCCGGCGGCCAGGCCTATGCCTAGGGTGGCATAGATCAAGACACTCCACGGCACCATGCCCGGCGTCGATAGAAACATGCCGACCACGGCGGTGAACACAATCAGCATGACCACGCGCGGCTTGGTGAGCTCATAGAATTCCGCCGCCTGGGCGAGGAAACGACGGCGCGGGTTGCTGGTTACGGCTTCGATCCTACTACGCACTACGACTCTCCTATATAACACCTGGTTTGTGTGGTGGGCGATGCCCACCCTACCTCTCACGAACTCTCCATTCAGCATTATCGACGGCAGTAGGTTATTTAAGCACTGAGTTTGCGCGGGCGCACCGCATGATTCAACGTAATAATGCCCATTAATAACAACGCCGCAAGGCCAGTGTGCAGCACACCAAGAATAATCGGCAGGTGCAGCAGCACATTGGCGGCGCCCAGAAACATCTGGCCCGATACCAGGACTAGCACCAAAAATCCATACCGGCACAGATTGCTTTCATACCCTATGCGCATGGTATGCAGACCTAACCAGCCTATATAGATAAACGTTATCACGGCACCGATGCGATGCGCCATATGCACGGCCGTGGACGCCGCCAGGCTCAGCATGCCGCCTTCGTAGTCGAAACCCAGATCCTGCCACAGCACGAATCCATCGACGAAATCCATGTTCGGCCACCATACGCCGCGGCAGGTGGGAAAATCCGGACACGCCAGGGCGGCATAGTTGGCACTGTTCCACCCGCCCAGAATAATCTGCACCGCCACCAATATCAGGCCGATGAAGGCACGTGGCCGTAAGTCCTCCAGCACTGGTGGTGCTGCTGCCGACACCGGCTTCCAAAAGCGCTGTTCGCGCAAGGCCACCCACCATAGCAAGCCCAGTATGCTAAGACTGGTGATCAGGTGCGACATCATGACCAAGGGCTTGAACTGCAGCTTGATGGTCAGGGCCCAGAGTATGGTCTGGGAAAACACCAACAGGAACACCACCGCCGGGATAACCACCTGCTGCTTGCGATAGCGTTTTTTTAATTGCCACCCCAGATACAGCAGGCGGAACATCAACAGACCCAAGGCGCCCGATACATAGCGATGCAGGGTTTCCTTCCATTCTTTTGCCTCCTCGTCCAGAGGCCGGGGCGCATACTCGCGGGATTCGTTCAGTTCCTGTGCGGTGGTAGGGGCAAACAAGCGGCCGTAGCAGCCCGGCCAATCGGGGCAGCCGAGACCGGCGTTGGATAAGTGGGCATAGGATCCAATGAGCAGCATGAAAAAGGCGAATAGCGCCGAGAACAAGGCCAGACGCAGGAATTTCGCCGATTTACTGGTTTTCAGCATGGGTTCTGGACATGCCTAGCCGATGTGCGACACCTTGAGTAAGCGCACCAAATCCTTGCGCATACCATCGGGGTCGGCGTCGACGGGATAACTCAATATAAAATTACCCAGGGGGTCGAGCAGATAAATGCGCCCTAGGGCCTGCATAGGCGAACCCGCGGGCAATTGAAACTGCGCCGCCAGCTGGCGTACTGTATCCGCCGGTCCCGTTAACACCTGCATGTCGGAATAATCCTTCAGGGTATGACGCAGTTGATCTAGCTTGCCGGTATCGGTAACCACGAATACACGCTGTATCCGCTCCGATTCCACGCCCTGGGCGATATGCGCTTGGCGCATCTTATACAATTGCTGCTGGCAGACGCGGCCGCAGTCCGCCGGCCCGAAGTAAAGCATAGTCCATTTTTTGTGCCATAAACTGACATTAAGCTGCTGGCCCCCCAGGGTGTTAAATGTCCTGTCCGCTATGGGGCGTATGGGCTGCACCAGTTCACCATGATTGACCTGTCCCTGCGGACGCCAGCCGGTCTGAAAAAGCACCAGGGCCGCCACCACCGGCAGAAAAAACAGTACAGCGATAAGCAGCAGTTTGACCCGGCCGGAGCCGGCACGGGGAATGAGAGATGGTTTAGCCACTAGCGTCTGCCCTTTTTACCTGTAAGTTTGTCGTTTTTGCTCGTAACTCCCGGATCACGCCGGAAATTAACCAATATATATACCCCCAGGACCGCCACCGCCAGGGAAAACCATTGAAACGCATACGCTTCATGCGTGGCGATACCGGCATCGAGACGCGCCCAGATGCGTACAAAACCGCCCGCCGGGCTGGTGCTATCGAGCAGCACCACCACTGGCTGTACCGGAAACGGCACGGCGTGGCGATAGCGTTCCATGTCCATGTTCTGCCACACGGTTTGCCACGGGCCGCTCACGGGGCCGGGATCCGCGAGGGTAAAATATTTCTCGCTCGGTACCACGGCTATGCCGTGTATTTCCTGCGCATCCGCCGGTGTATCGATGCGCGGCGGATGTTGGCGATCAACACCCATGGCGATCCAGCCGCGATTGACCAGCACGCGTTGATTGCTTCCACGCAGGTGTAAGGGCGTTATCACATGATAGCCGGCTACCCCTTGATGCACGCGGTTATCCAGTAACACCTGGTGGGCGGTGTCGTAATAGCCGGTAAGCTGTACCCGGCGAAAACGCATGGCCTGCGCCGACCATGGCTCGCCCCCGAAGGTGACCGGCGACGCATCATCAATGCGCGCGTCGTACTCGGCCTGCAAAGTACGCTTTTGTTGTGCCTTATCCAGCTGCCAAAAGCCCAGCCACGTCAAGCACGGCAGCAGCACCAGGGTCGCCAACGTCGGCCACAGGCTTGCGCGAAAGTGGTATTTGAATATTTGCATGCCGTCAGAAGAATGCTGTTAAAGAAACCCCTATGTCCCTGTCACCCGTCTTGTATACTGCCGTTCTTAAAACAACGCCATCGCCGGGACCTGCCATGATCGCCAAAATACTCATTATCAGCGCATTGCTCATCATCGTCGGTACACTACTTTCGGCCTTGGTGTTTCTTTACAAAGATAAGGGCAAGGGAAAGCGCACTGCCCTATCCCTTACCTTGCGCGTGGTCTTGTCTATCAGCCTGCTGGCCTTGCTCATGATCAGTTACTATTTCGGCCTCATCGCACCTCACGGGCTGGGTAAGTAAGCCTACGCCTGCCGTACGCGAACTTGCGCGCATCGAAAAAAAATGGCGCTGCCATAAGGCAGCGCCTAGGTATCACCGACGCGACGTTACAGCCAGTATACGAAAATAAACAGGCCGAGCCACACCACGTCCACAAAGTGCCAGTACCAAGCCACGGCTTCGAAAGCAAAGTGATGGTCCGGGCGAAAGTGTCCACGTATGCTGCGGCCGAGGATCACCATTAACATGATGGTGCCCATGGTGACATGGAAACCGTGAAATCCCGTCAACATATAGAACGTGGCGCCGTAGACGCCGGCCTTGAGGGTCAGGTCCAGTTCGGTGTAAGCATGTATATATTCATATGCCTGCAACGCCACGAAGGTCGAGCCCAGGACCACGGTCAGCAACAATCCCACGATGAGCTGCCCGCGGTTGCCCTTTAACAGACCCCAGTGCGCCCAGGTGACGGTCAGACCGGAGATCAGCAATATAATAGTATTCCATAACGGAATACCCAGAGGGCCCATGGGCGTAAATTGCGGGCCTTTCGGTCCGCTGGTGGGCCAGGCGGCGTCGTATCCGGGCCACAGTATATCGTCGGCCCCGAGATTCGGCACAGCGAGCTGGCGCACGTAGAAAAGCGCTCCGAAGAAGGCGGCAAAAAACATCACTTCGGAGAAAATGAACCACGTCATGCCCATGCGGAAAGACGCGTCCACTTGGGGATTGTAGACACCACCCTCGCTCTCGCCTATGACCTGACCGAACCAGCGTATCATCATATAAATAATGATCGCGGCCCCCGCGAGCATCAACCACGGGCCGGCGTCCAGATGATTCAAGGCCAGGGCCCCACCCAAGGCCAGGGCAAACAGGCCGGCGGACATAATCAGCGGCCATGGGCTCGGGCTAGGCAGATAGTAGCTACCTTGTGGTGCGGACATACTCAATCCCCTTCATCGTAGTGATGTGATATTGATAAAACTGCTTACGCACCGGACTCTACCGCGGCCGGCGCATGATGCTGATGCCCGCTGGGTATATAGGCCGGTTGCGAATTTCCGTATTTCTTGGCCGACACCGCGTCGACATTGAAAAAAGTATACGACAGCGTAACCGTGCTCACCTCCGGCGGCAGGTTACGGTCGACCACAAAGCGCACCGGCATCTCCTTGGCTTCACCGGCCTTGAGTTCCTGCCGATCGAAGCAGAAACATTCGATCTTCTTGAAGTGCGACGCGGCCCGTCCCGGTGTAACACTCGGGACAGCCTGGCCGGTGATCGTCTCCGCGGCGGTGTTGCGCGCGTAATAGGCCGCGGTATAGGTGGCGCCCGGATGCACCCGCATGCGCGTCTGCTTGGCTTTGAATTCCCACGGCATGCCACTGTTAACACTGGCGGTGAATTCCACTGTCACCCAGCGGCTTTCATCTACCGCCATGGCTGACAGCGCCTGGGCCTCGACGCGCCCGGTCTTGCCGTTGAGCCCGGTAATCTGGCAGAAGACATCATACAAAGGAACCAGGGCAAAACCGAAACCAAACATGGCCAGGGTCACCAGCCACAGCTTACGCGTAAGCCGGCCGTTGGCCGCCCGCAGGTTGGTGGCTAGTGCAGACTCGCGCTTCATTTGAATCCATGCACCAGGGTGTAAATAAACAACCCCACGGCCACCGCGCCCAGGACCAGGGCGGTGCGCAGATTCGCCCGTCGCATGGCCTGTTTCTTGTCGGTGTTCGCCATCATCGGTGTCTCCTCGCTGACAAGCCGGCACGCTTAATAAAATCAGCGGCACCGGCCATGGTAGCAGCCTTTACGCGCTTACTTGATCGTCGGCGCGACTACGAAACTGTGATACGGCGGCGGCGAAGACAGTGTCCATTCCAGGCCTTCAGCCCCTTCCCACACCTTGTCGGTCGCTTTCTTGCCGCCACGGATGGTCTGGACAATGATATAGACGAACAACAGCTGGCTCAGGCCCAAACCAAACGCACCGATACTGGATATCTGGTTGAACTCGGTGAACTGCAGCGCGTAATCGGGAATACGCCGCGGCATGCCGGCCAGCCCCAGGAAGTGCTGCGGGAAGAACGTGACGTTGAAAAAGATCGCGGTCAGCCAGAAGTGCCACTTGCCCAGAGTTTCGTTGTACATATGGCCGGTCCACTTGGGCAACCAGTAGAAGGCGCCGCCCATCATGGCCATGACCGCGCCCGAGAACAGGACGTAATGGAAATGCGCCACCACGAAATACGTATCCTGATACTGGAAGTCCGCCGGCACGATGGCCAGCATCAGGCCCGAAAGCCCGCCGATGGTAAACAGGAACACGAACGCAATGGCGTACAGCATCGGCGTTTCGAAGGTCATGGAGCCGCGCCACATGGTCGCCACCCAGTTGAACACCTTCACGCCGGTGGGTACTGCAATCAGCATGGTGGCGTACATGAAAAATAGCTCGCCACCCGCCGGCATGCCCACGGTGAACATGTGGTGCGCCCACACGATAAACGACAGGAACGCGATGGAGGCGGTGGCATACACCATGGATTCATAGCCAAACAGCGGCTTGCGCGCAAACGTCGGGATGATCTGGGACGCGATACCGAACGCCGGCAGGATCATGATGTACACCTCGGGATGGCCGAAGAACCAGAATATGTGCTGGAACATCACCGGATCGCCGCCGCCGGCGGCATCGAAGAAGTGGGTGCCGAAATGGCGATCGGTGAGCAACATGGTCACGGCGCCGGCCAACACCGGCATGGCGGCGATCAGCAGAAACGCGGTGATCAACCAGGTCCACACAAATAGCGGCATTTTCATCAGCGTCATGCCGGGGGCGCGCATGTTCAGCACCGTGACGATGATGTTGATCGCCCCCAGTACCGAGGAAATACCCAGCATGTGTATGGCAAGGATAGTGAAGTCCATGCTCATGCCGCCCTTGGTCGACAACGGCGCATACAGCGTCCAGCCGCCGGCCGGTCCGCCGCCGGGCAGAAACAGCCCGCTCAACAGCAAGGTGAAGGCGAACGGCAGGATCCAGAAGCTCCAGTTGTTCATGCGCGGTAAGGCCATGTCGGGCGCGCCGATCATCATCGGCAATTGCCAGTTGGCGAAACCCACGAAACCCGGCATGACCGCACCAAAGATCATGACCAAGGCGTGCATGGTGGTCATCTGATTGAAGAAATGCGGATCGACTATTTGCAATCCGGGCTGGAATAGCTCGGCGCGCACGACCAGCGCCATGGCGCCGCCGACAAACAACATCAGTAGACTGAACAACAGATACAAGGTACCGATATCTTTGTGGTTGGTCGTGAACAACCAGCGCTTCAGGCCGGTGGGATGTTCATCATGGTGTGCACTTGCCATCTTTGCTTTCTCCTAAAATTGGGTCTACGTAACCTGTAAGATCTTAGCGCAGTGCCTTCACTTGGGACGGCTGGATGACGTCGCCAGCGGTGTTACCAAAGGCGTTGCGTTCGTATGTGACGATGGCGGCCACGTCGGTGTCGCTCAGCTGCGCCGCGAACGCCGGCATCGGCGCGGCGAACTTGCCGGTTTTAAAACCATGCAGCACCGCCTTGATATGGGCATCGACCGGACCCGCGGCGACCGCGCTGCCGGCCATGGGCGGGAACATATTCGGCAGACCCTTGCCTTCGGCACCATGACAGGCCTGGCAGTTGGCGCTATAGGCCTTGCCGCCGCGTGTCATCAGTTCGTCTTTCCCCCAGGTCTTGCCGGAGTCGGCGGCCGAGGCCACCATTTGAGACTTCTGCTCGCTGACCCACTTGGCAAAATCGTCTTCACTCACGGCTTTTACCACGACCGGCATGAAGCCGTGATCCTTGCCGCACAGCTCGGCGCACTGGCCGCGATACGTGCCCTCTGCGTCCACGCGCGTCCAGGATTCATTGATGAAACCCGGGATGGCATCCTTCTTTACACCGAACGCCGGTACCCACCAGGAGTGGATAACGTCATTGGCGGTAATCAGAAAACGTACCTTCTTGCCTATCGGGATCACCAAGGGTTTATCCACTTCCAACAGATAGTGCTCGCCCTTGGCGGCTTTATTTTCGATCTGGTCGCTGGGCGTGGAAAGTGCGCTGAAAAAATTGATGTCCTGGTCCAGGTATTCGTACTGCCACTTCCACTGATGTCCGGTAATCTTGACCACCAGATCGGCGGTGGTCTTGGTGTCTTCCATACGCAGCAGAGTAGCGGTGGAGGGTATGGCCATGCCGACCAAAATAAAAAAGGGAATGGCGGTCCAGACGATTTCCACCGTGGTGCTTTCGTGGAACTTGGCGGCCTTATATCCACGGCTCTTGCGGTGGGCAAATATGGAATAAAACATGGCGCCGAACACCAGCACGAAAATAACGACACATATAAAGAATATGGCGTTATGCAACCCCATGATCTCACGTGCGATGGAGGTTGCCGGTGGCGGCAGGTTGTATTCATAAGCCGCTGCCGCGACGCTGGAAAACAGCATGAGGAAAATGCCTGTCGCCAGGCCGGCCCCCGATGCTATGGCGGGGCCTGCGATACTCTTGAAGCAATTGGACATGCCGACGTCTCCCGTGGTGCTTAAGTGTAAAAATCGTGCGCGCCAGTTATTATTTTTCTTGGTATTTTTCTTGGCCACCGCTCATTGCCCGGCTGTTTTGGCGCTAGGTTCGCGCAATGCCATCAGCACCGTGGCTTGCAGCGTGTGCGTGCGTCTACATAGGCAGATCGCTCGCCCTTAAAGGCTGCGGCAAACTACCACAGGGGGCAAGGCGCTGCAACCTAGAACCTACCTTCTACAGGAAATTTTGGAAAGGAATTGGGCGGAAAGTCCGGGTGATTTTGCGCAGGTATAGAAAAGATTTATTGCCTACATCTACCCCACAAGACGCACTGCCCAATCCGCAGGCATACGCGCCTCAGTGCCCGGGCTATAGGCAATCTCCCCGAGCAGCGGCGCGTCCAACAACGCCTGCAAGGCCCGTGGGTAATCGGCAAGCACCGGATCTGGATCTAGGTGATTGGCGATCCAACCGCACACGGACACCTGCGCCCGTTGCATCGATTCCATGCTAAGCAGCGCGTGATTGATGGCACCTAAGCGTATGCCCACCACCAAAATCACCGGCAAGTCCAAGACGCGCGCCACATCGTCCATGCCGGCGTGCGGCCCTAGGGGGACCCGCCAACCCCCTATTCCCTCCACCACCACATAGTCGGCCTGGGCCGCCAGGCGTTGGTAACACGCAGTAATCTGGTCCACGGACAGCGCCACGCCCGCAGCCCGGGCCGCCAGATGGGGTGCGGTCGCCGTGGCCAGGGCATAGGGGTTGATGTCGTGATAGTCGGCCTGCACATTACCGCAGGCCAACAGCGCTTGCGCATCGGCATTGCGCAAACCGTCCGGACCCAAGGAACAACCGGAGGCGACTGGCTTCATGCCCACCACGGTGCGGCCGGCATGCACCAAGGTCTGTATCAGGGTACAGGCGATCCGGGTCTTGCCGACACCGGTATCGGTGCCGGCGATAAACCATCCCTGTGCTTTTTGTGTCATTTTCGCACCGTTCTGCGGCCTATACGATCTAAGGGGACCACCACGGTACCATCAGCGCGGGCAACGCTACCGCGCGGAGATGCCGCCACCCAGGCGTGGCCGTAAACCACTTCATAGGTCGCCGGGATGGTGCCATCGGGGCGCCGCTGGGATTCGTAGGCACTTACAAACCGGGCGAAGCGATGTTTCCCGGTAAGCCCGAGGCTGCGTTGGGGTGCCACGTTATGGGCGCCTATGGCCTTAAGCTCACGTAGCACCGCCATCACGTCCGCATAGGTCAAGGTA